>CALJMB010000305.1 GCA_937982515.1 uncultured Balneolaceae bacterium | reverse complement strand
TTGTACCCCGAAAAAGCCAACGTATCAAAGGGAATTGGTTTGACAGCCAGTTCCCTCTTTTTTTATCAGTAAAGAAACAACATCTCAATTTTGCTGTATGATGTTGAGTCCGGCGCCGGCGTTACTGTCTAACTCAGTAACCGGCATCTTTCCCCGAAAAAAAACCGCTATATCAAAGGGAACTGTATTAGGATTGCATCGGGATGTGTCCTAATTTCTACCTGAAAGGATAGAGCGATGGCTCTTAAAAAACAACTTAGGAAACTCTAATAAATGTAAACCAAGGAGGAAATGCAGCACTAAGTATGAATAAAGAGAAGATTTATCGCTTTCTGGAATTAAGTAAACTTTTTTCCACCCCTCATCCGTGGCACGGTATTTCTATAGGTGAGGAGTGCCCTGAAGTAGTGAAAGTTTATATAGAAATAGTGCCGGGCGATACCATGAAGTATGAACTGGACAAAGAAAGCGGCTTCCTCAAGGTAGACCGCCCGCAGCGTTTTTCGAGTATCTCTCCGGTGCCTTACGGCTTTATTCCCCAAACGCTATGCGATAAGCTGGTGGGCGATTACTGTATGGAAAAGACCGGGCGAACGAACATCATAGGTGATGGCGATCCTATCGATATTTGTGTGTTAAGCGAGCGGAATATTCCCCATGGAAATATCATAATGGATGCCATCCCCATAGGGGGGCTCCGCATGCTGGATGGAGATGAGGCCGATGATAAAATCATCGCCGTAATGAAAGGAGACCCGCTTTTTGGCGAGGTTACAGACATCAAAGATGCACCGGAACAGTTAATAGAGCGGCTGTCACACTATTTTCTTACCTACAAACAAATGCCGGGCGGAACGGAAAAGAGGCAGTGCGAAATCACACACGTGTACGGCAGAGAGGAAGCTCAGGAGGTTATACAGCTTAGCATGCAGGATTATAGCAACCGGTTCAATTCCCGGAAGAAAGAGCTCTTTAACATATTACAGAATGGGCTGAAGATATAAGTAAAGCTCCGCGGCATGAGCCGGTGTCTGTGCTGCCGGAGTGGCCACTGATTGACGCAGATAAGACAGATAGGATGCGAGGGGTGCTCGGGGTCCGGAGGCCGGCGCCTTGGGTAGACCCACCCCCCGGCCTTTAGGCCGGGTTTCAAAGGCCAACCCAACCCCCTTAGGGCTTTAGCCCTTTTCACCGTGCCGAACAGCCTGGCCGTACGGCTGTCAGGAGAGGTTATTGCATTCTCGGTCGTTCACCTCTCCACGGGTACTGTTCTTGTGTACAAAGGCGCTGGGACCGGTATGACCCTGACAGGGTTCCAAAACCCTGTCAGGGTCATACCGAAGGCACAGGTTACATCCAAACCAGAACGCAACGGCTCTGATTTCAGGCAGGAGGGGAAAGGCAAAAATTCTTGACGTTTTGCGAATATAAAAAACCCGGCCTGAGGGCCGGGGTCATTAAGAGCAAGACGTGCGCCTTCCGGGCACATTGTATAATGCCGGCACGCCCTGGTAAAGCATATCTGTGTAAAGCAGCCTTACTTAACTTCCAGCAGCTCCACTTTAAAAATAAGCGTTTCGTTAGGACCGATTTTACTGCCCGGAGGGTTGTTCATGCCGTAGGCCAGTTCAGAGGGAATATAGAACCGATAAGTCGCGCCTTCCTTCATGAGCTGCAAGCCCTCTGTCCAGCCACTTATAACACGGTTAAGCGGAAAGGTAGCCTCTGTGTTTCTTTCGTAAGAGCTGTCAAATACGGTACCATCCAGCAGGGTGCCCTCATAGTGAACCGTAACGGTATCTTCAGCCTTGGGAGATTTGCCTGTCCCTTCTTCCAGAACCTTGTACTGAAGTCCGCTCTCTGTGGTCATTACGCCATCTTTATTTCTGTTTTCAGCTAAAAACTCTTCGCCTTTCTTCTTATTTTCTTCTGCTTCTTTCTGCATACGTGCCTGTTGATTTTGTTGAGCTTGCATCTGGAATTGTTGGACAACGGTTCTCATTTCCATTTCGGTAAGCCGGGAATCCTGCTCCTGAAGGGCATCACGCATTCCGGCCATCATAACCTCCGGATCGATATCATCCATTCCCTGCTGTTGCAGGAAACTTCCGTTTTGATAACCCAGGCTATAGCTTACGCTGTCTTTGCTGCTGCTCAGGTCAGGATTTCCGATTCCGGCGTCCTGGTTACAACCTGAGAAGGCAAAAAACGCCGCGGCCGATGCCAGAGCAATTCTTTTGGTAAGTGTTGTTTTCAACATTGTATTCTACATGTTTGTACTTCTGTGATTATTGACGAACAGAAGGTATCTATTTTTCGAGGCTATAAAAAGAACAAAAATCCATTTTGTCCCCGATGGATTAATAATCGTTTATTTGTATAAACTGTTCTATATTTAACCCCATTTCATAAATTAAAAATATAGTTAAAACAACTTTGAGTTTTAAGAGATTTAATCTGAGCAAAGAGCTCTATTCGGGACTTCAGGATATACGCTATGAGGAGCCTACCCCCATCCAGGAAAAAAGTATACCGTTAATACTGGAAGGCAAGGATGTTATCGGCGCTGCGCAAACGGGAACCGGGAAGACCGGGGCTTTTGTAATCCCTCTCATGGAGTTGATTTTAAGAAACAAAAGCGAGCATACCCAGGCGCTTATTCTTACGCCTACGCGAGAACTGGCGCGCCAGATTGACGAACAGATTTTTGCTATCGGCTATCATTCCGATATAAGCTCAGCTACCGTTATCGGGGGGAGCGACTTCTCTGAACAGGCAAAATCCATCCGTGCCGGGGTGGATATCATCGTTGCCACACCCGGGCGGTTTATCGACCAGATGAAGGTACTGGATGTAGATTTCAGCCATCTGAACTACCTGGTGCTGGATGAGGCAGACCGTATGCTGGATATGGGATTCCTGCCGGATGTATCGAAAATCGTGGAGAGCCTGCCTAAGGATAGGCAAACACTGCTGTTCTCTGCCACCATGCCGGATGCCATCCAGAAAGTGGTGGATAAAATTATGAAGGATCCCGTTAAAGTTAAGTTGAAGACCTCCAAGCCGGCCGATTCGGTAGACCAGCAGGTCTATTTCGTTCCCGGAAACAAACGGCTGAAGCTAATTGAAGAGCTTTTTGATGAACTGGACTGGAGCACGGCTATTATTTTTACCGCTACCAAACGGGGCACCGACCAGCTGGAGCGGCTGCTGAAGAAGCGCAATGTAAAAGCCGTAAGTATGCACGGAGACCGAAGCCAGGAAGAACGAAATGAAGCGTTGCGCGCATTTAAGAATAAAACGTATCCCGTCATGGTGGCTACCGATGTGCTGGCCCGGGGTATCGATATCGACAACGTTTCGCTGATCATCAACTACGATGTGCCTAATAACCCGGACGATTACATCCACCGGATTGGCCGGACGGGACGGTATGATAAAACCGGTACGGCCATCACCTTTGTAACCAGTTCCGGGAAAAAGTACTTCGAAGATATCCAGAAGGTGGTAGGCAACCAATTAACTATTAAGGAGTTGCCCGAATCGCTGAATAGTAAACCGGCTACCAGCCCCCCGAAGAAAAGTGATTCCCGAAAGGCTGAAAGCAGGCCGCAACGAGAACGGCCTTCGGACAGGAGAACAGAGCGGCCGTCCCAGGGCTCCCCGTCACAGAGTGAAGATCGTACTCTAAAGGAAGCCGGTCCAGAAAGCGGGCGGTTTAAGCGCGATCAGCGCCGGAAAACCCATGAACCACGCGGTGTTGCTGTTAAGGCTGCGGGATATGACGATTTCCAGCCGGAAATCATTGAAAAAGCGGTGGCGCGTAATAAGAGAGCACGTAAACCGGCTAAAGGGGTGTGGGGCATCGTTAAAAGCCTCATACCCAAGTTCAGGGTATAGGCAGGAGAGGGCGATGGAGCACGTGAAGTCAATTTTTATCTGGACGGCGCTTGGCTTGCTCATCCTTTGCTGGCTCCCCCTGTTAGCCATACGAAGGGTGTTCGACACCGATCCGGCCCGTTATAAGACCGGGCGCTTGTTCCGGAAACTGGGAAAAGCCATCTCCCGGGTTAACCCCAACTGGAAAATCAGGATATCCGGCCGCACCGATATCGACGATCGCCGCCCGTATGTAATGGTCTGCAATCACCTTTCACAGGCCGATATACCGCTCATTTCCAACCTGCCCTGGGAAATGAAGTGGGTAGCTAAAAAAGAGCTGTTCGACATTCCCATTGTTGGCTGGATGATGAAACTGGCCTCGGATATTTCCGTAGACCGCCGGGCGCCCGACCGGAAAGAAGCTACCTTTAAGATGGCGCGGCACTACCTGTCTCACAACTGCTCGGTCATTTTCTTTCCAGAAGGTACACGGTCGCTCAACGGCAAGCTGAACGCTTTTACTCGGGGCGCTTTCGAGCTGGCTATAAGGGAGCAGATTCCGGTACTGCCGCTTGTCATTGACGGTACCCAAAACGCCCTGCCTAAACGCAGCTGGAAGTTCGGAACAGCCAAACAGATCCGGTTAAAAGTGCTCGATCCCATCCCTACCGAAGGGCTGGAACGGAATGACACCCGCGAACTGACAGAAAAAGTACGTTCGCGGATACTGGACCAGCTTTCTGAATGGAGAAACCTGCCTCCGGAGCAAATCGACCGTCTGGCCCGGTAGTAAGCGGAACGTAACAACCCTTTGGGGGACAGGGAGTTGACTACCCGCTCTATAAAGGCTCAGCTCACCTTTAGGTTCTAAGGCCATACCATCGGTATGCACTCTTTTGGACAGCCTCAGACAGGGGTGGAAAGTTTTTGATCCTGTGACAGTTTGATCCTGTATCCGCCCCAGACCCCCGTAATTTTAGCTAGCGGTGAACATACCAGATACCACAGAGGTTCTTCCGTATTCAGGAATTCGTATTCAAAAAAGCCGGCAGTAAGAATCAGGCATATAAGAACCAGAATTTCGATTCCGTACTTCCTTTGAACGATGGAGCAGGTGATGAGTCCGCCGAATAGGCCAAAGGCCATATACAATACTATGAGCACATACTGCCAGAACGGAGAGGGGAGGTGCGATACTCCAGATAGCTGAATGTCTGTGCGAAAGTACAGCGCTACGATAAGACGGGTGAGGCTATTCAGAAATGCGATAGAAAGATACCCTGTGATGATGGCTAAGAGAGAGCGTAACATGGAGAGATTGAGGGGTTGAGGATTGGCAGAATGGTTGGGTAGTCGGTTGTTGTGTTTAGCGGTCTGCGGGTTTTTCCATAACCACATAGACAGACCTGCTGCCGCGTTCCTCTGCGCTGATAAGCGCGAACCCTGCCTGTTTGAGTTCCTTAACAACGGTCTGAAGGGTAACGCCGTGATGGCTGCCGGTTGATCTCCCCGCGGGATCCGTGCTCTCGGAACCACTTGGGGCAAAGTCTATGATAGCAAGGCGTCCGCCGGGCTTCAGCGAATGTAACAAGCTTTTATTCATGGCGGATGGATTGTCAAAATGGTGATACACCCGGCGGAGGAACAGTGCATTACAACACTCTGCGGGCAGGTTGGTTTGGTCCGGATGGGCCTCAATGACGGTTATGTTGTTCATCGGAGCCGATTCCACCGACTCCCGGAGATCGTCCAGCTCTCCTGATTCAAGCTCGGTGCTGTATACGTGTCCTTCCGGGCCAACATATCCGGCCATTTCCAGCGTTTGATCTCCATCTCCTGCACCGATATCTGCAACTACAGAACCTTCTTCAAGTTTCAGTACATCAATAAGCCAGTTAACGTCAGAACTGTATTCCTGGGCGGCAACGGGGGCATACACGGCCACTATGAACATAACAGAAAGCAGCCACCGTTTAATGGCCGTTCCCGGCGTTTCCCATACAGGCAGGCAACAGTCATCCCGATATCCGCTCTTTGCTGTTTTTACTGTTGTTATCATAGTAATTGCGTTCGGACTGAAGTTAATTCACACCAGGCAATTTAACACTTTCACGGGTAAGTGCAAGCTATATGAGTTTTACAGGAAAATAGTCCGGCAAATTTTATATGTTGGAACTCCCTGTGAACAGCCCGACTTAGAATACGTTTACTACCCCATGTTAACCAGCTTATAATACGAATTTTGTTTCACCCTGCCGGAATTGCAGGGACCGTAGGCGGGCGGCCGGAGCGGTATCCAAGGTCCTTGGTCATCCATCGTCGGTCAGCTTCCAACTCATGCCTATAATACAAACTGAAATCCGTATAAGGTAATCGAAATCATTATGATCAAGGTTATTACTACCGAAAGAATCCCCATCAAACTTTGGCTTGAAGACATTGAGGAACTGGCGCTGGAACAGGCAAAAGACCTGGCAAATCTGCCATTCGCCTTTAACCATATTGCAATTATGCCCGATGCCCATCCGGGATACGGCATGCCTATTGGCGGAGTACTGGCAGCCGATGGCGCCATCGTGCCTAACGCCGTAGGTGTAGATATAGGCTGCGGGATGTGTTCACTGCGCACCAGCTTGAAAACAATGGACGCAGACAAACTGAAAAGCATTATGAGCATCATACGCAAAAGCGTGCCCGTAGGCTTTAAGCACCATAAAAGCCAGCAAGATGAAAAATGGATGCCTGAAATTAACAAAGACTTGCCAGTTGTAAAGCAGGAGTATGAAAAGGCTTTATTTCAAATAGGCACATTAGGCGGGGGAAACCATTTCATTGAGATTCAGAAAGGATCCGACGGCTACATCTGGATTATGATACATTCCGGTTCCCGAAATATAGGCTACACCGTGGCAAGGCACTACCATAAAATAGCGATAGAGATGAAGGATTCCTGGAACGGCGACGTGCCTAAAGATTTATCATTTTTCCCGGAGGAAACGGATGAATTCACCTATTACTTCGATGAAATGAGTTACTGCGTTGAGTTTGCCCTGCATAACCGGAAGTTGATGATGGAGCGTGTAAAACAGGCCTTTGCGGATGTTCTGGGAGACGTAGAATTTTCAAACTTCATCAACAAGCCGCACAACTTTGCTTCCCGGGAGGAGCATTTCGGCAAGCAGGTTATCGTTCACCGGAAAGGCGCGACCAGAGCGAGAAAGGGTGAACTTGGGATGATTCCCGGTTCGCAGGGCACCAGCTCTTATATAGTCAGAGGCAAGGGGAATAAAATGTCTTTCGAGTCTTGTTCTCATGGGGCCGGAAGGGTTATGAGCCGAACCGAGGCAAGAAGATCTTTAAGCGTTAAGGAAGAGTCTGATCGACTTGAGAGAATGGGTGTTTTGCATGCCATCCGGCATAAAAGCGATTTAGATGAGGCGCCCGGTTCCTATAAAGATATACAGGAGGTAATGGCCAGCCAGACCGATTTGGTTGATATAGAGATAGAACTTCAGCCTCTTGCCGTAATTAAGGGATAGGATAATCAGGGAGCCGGGACGGCGCAGCAACAGGATTTACTGATTTGATGTCTCAACTCCCTGAGTAATTTCCTGTTACCGGGGCAGTTGCGGGTGCGGTACGGTGGGAAATTCGCCTGTAAGCGTTTTCAGGAACGCGACCAGCTGGGTGACTTCTTCTTCATCAAAGTTGAGCCCGACCTGGCTTTTACCCATAATGGTTACCGCTTCTTCCAGGGTTTTGGCAGAACCGTCGTGGAAATAGGGATAGGTAAGTTCCACATTTCGCAATGGAGCCACTCTGAATACATATTTATCCGCCGGCTCCCCGGTTACGTCAAACCTGCCCTTATCTTCTCCTTGTTTTTCGGCGGCATGAGTGAAACGGGTGAAAGATCGTCCGCCAAGCAGGGGGCCATTGTGGCATCCGATACACCCGCTTTCCTGAAAGAGCTTAAGTCCCGCCAGCTCCGTTTCATTCAGGGCATCTTTATTTCCCTCCAGATAGTGGTCGAATGGCGATCCGTGGGTCAGGAGCGTCCGTTCAAATGAAGCGATGGCCTTGGCCAGATTATCAAAGGTAAACGGATCTTCTTCATCGGGGAAGGCTTTTTCAAAATAGGGCCGGTAGCCGCTGATTTCCAACCGTTCCATAGCCTCTTCAGGTGTCAGGTCCATCTCCACATGTGTCTGGATCGGTCCTTTGGCCTGTTCTTCAAGGGTGGCCGCTCTTCCATCAAGGAACTGAGCCTTCAGAAAGGCGGCATTAAACACTGTAGGGGTGTTGCGCGGCCCCAGTCTTCCGGCTTCTCCTATGGCTACATCCCGGTGGTCGATGCCGGCTGCTCCAACCACATGACAGGTATTACAGGAGATTATCCCGGACCGGGAAAGCCTCGGCTCAAAAAACAGCTTGTGGCCCAAATCGATTTTTTCTTCGGTCATAGGGTTATCTTCAGGAGCAGGAGCTTCGGTGGGAATGGGCTGAAATAGTTCGCCAAGCTGAGAATCAGCGCCGTTTCCGTTTCCCCCTCCGCAGCTATACAGAACAAAAAAGGAGGAGAGTGTAAATAATAGCGTAAGGGAGAGGAGGGGAGAAAGTTTAATGGTTTTATACATAACAGGTGGCTTCTATTTAAGGAATATTACAGTATCATCATCCGTCACCCTTACCGAAACATTAATTATGAGCGATTCGTTTATTCGCGTCGGCAAGGCCTGATATAAAATTAATAGATGGTACGAATTCTATTTCACACGGCCGGAATCGCAGGGACCGGGGACGACCGAAGACGGTGGAGCCCGCTTGGGTATCAATCATCCGTTGCCGGCCGCTTCATCATCATACCGGTAGCATGAACGGGAATCCGCATAACCCGTTGATAAGATACAATATAATATCATATATCAAATAAAAGATGCTCTGATTGCATGTCATTGTCATATGAGGATCTGATGAGGCCTGAACATAATACTGAAATAGGGCTGAAAAAGATCCTGCAGACTGATACCTTTACGGTTCTTAATTTTGAACCATAAACAGTAGATACGTTCATGAACGATAATGATTTTTTGAAGCCGGGCGATACGGTAAGCAGCAGCGAGAAGCAGCTTATGGAGTCTCCCGAAGTCGAGGCGATAGCCAAGCGGGTAATTGAAAGAGAGAGTCTTGAATTCGGGCCGGCCGCGATCGGATATTTTCTTGTTTATCCAAATTTATCTAAACTCAAAGCGGCCAAATGCCTTAAGGCCTCCAGAGAGGTGAAATATTATTCGGGGAATGATTATCTGATTGAGATTTCCGGTGATTTATGGGATATGCTGGATGAGAAGACCAAGGAGATGGTTCTGTTTCATCAATTACTTCATATTGATCCTGTATATAAGGCGAAGAATCAGGAGTGGACGATGAAGATCAGGAAACCAGACTTTGCCGACTACTACGAGATCAACGATAAGTATGGAAATGAGTGGTATAAGACCGTCCAGGCCACGGTTTCCTCACTCTATGACCTGGATCCGCGGCAGGAGAGTAAAGTGAGCCTGTAGCATACGCCGGTGGTACCGGAGAAGCCCCAGAACAAGGAATGAAGAACTTCGAAACTCTTCATTCCTTGTTCAATCTTTGTTATTGTTTTACTTTGAACCCTTCTTTTTGAAGGAAGGACGTTATTTTTTGCACGTGATCGCCCTGAATTTCGATGGTTTTGGCGTAGCTGGTGCCGCCGGCTCCGCAATACTTTTTGAGCTTCTTTTCGAGATCTTCGATCACCTGAGGGTTGTGTTGTATGTTGGTGATCATAGTAACTGCCTTTCCGCGTCTCCCGCCGGTATCCAGTTTCACTTGTACGGCCATGGCTATTAATTTATTAAGGGGACTGATTGACTGATTTATTGAGAGGAAAACAAAGCTATGTTGTACCTTCCTGTTTACTCTTTACCGGCTGCTTTTTGCTGCTCTTTCCACTGTTTGTAGGCTTTCAACTGCTCTACATATATATCATATACGCACCGGTAACATCCGGTTCCGCAACAGTCGGTCGGTAATGGTTTTTCAGGCTCTTTCATAGGGTTTAAAGATACGGGCTTACAGCATATTTCTCAAAAAGTATGGCTCCATGCCATGGAAAGGAGAGACGGCCTCAGACTTTTCGCAGCTTCCAGTTTCCGCGCCTGAATATAACTATGCCAAATATGCCCAGCAGAGATTCTGCAATGACAATAGACAGAAAAACGCCCGTCTCTTCAAAACCTAAAGCCATGGCTAAAACATAAGCAACCGGGATCTCAATCATCCAGAAACAGATAAAATTCAGGATAGTGGGGGTCGTTGTATCTCCTGCTCCGTTAAAAGCCTGTACGGTGATCATTCCCCACGAGTAGAACAAGTAGCCATAGCAACTAATGCGCAGGCATTGTGCGCCTATTTCAATAACCCTGGTTTCATCGGTAAAAAGCATAACCAGTTTTTCGGCATACAGGTAGAAAAGTAACCCGATCAGTGCTAACACAATCATATTTACTATAGCGGAAATGTATACGGATTTCTCCGCCCGGTCAGGCTTCGCTGCGCCCAGATTTTGCCCCACCAACGTGGCTGCTGCATTACTCATTCCCCAGGAGGGAAGAAGTGAAAAGATAATGATGCGAATGGCCACGGTATAACCTGCCAGGGCTTCACTGCCAAATTCCGCAACGATCCTGGTCAGGCCGATCCAGCTGGCTGTGGAGATAAGAAACTGGCCAATTCCACCTAAGGAGAGGCGGACGAGGCGCTTCATAACTTCCAAATTCAATTTTATATGATGGGCCCTGATTCCGATTCTTTTACTCTTACCTGCCAGCAGATAACATTGGTATACCACTCCCAATCCCCGCCCAATAGTTGTAGCAACTGCAGCTCCCGTTATACCGAGCTCGGGAAATGGCCCGATGCCAAAGATGAGAAGTGGGTCCAGGATGATATTTAGCAGGTTTGCAACCCAGAGTACCCGCATAGAAATGGCAGCGTCACCGGCTCCCCGAAAGATGGCATTGATGATAAAGAGCAGTGTGATAGTGCCGTTGCCGGCCAGCATAATGGTCGTGTAGCTGGTAAAATTTTCCAGAATCGTCTCAGAAGCTCCCATAAGGCGCAGGAGTTGAGGCGAATAAAACAATCCCAGAATGGTTACCGGTAATGCTACCAGCACGCCTATAACTATAGCCTGAACTGCGGCGGCAGATGCCCCGTCCGGATTCTTTTCGCCTATCCGGCGGGCGATAATGGCTGTTGTTGCCATACTCAGGCCCATTGCAACAGCATAGACGAGCGTGACCATCGACTCTGTAAGTCCGACGGTGGCGATAGCCTCAGGCCCAAGTTTAGAAACAAAAAATATATCAACAACGGCAAAGACCGATTCCATAGCCATTTCCAGCACCATGGGTATGGAGAGCAGGAGGATAGCGCGTCCGATACGGCCTTGGGTAAAGTCGTATTCATTACCGTGTACGGAACCTATAATGTCGTTCCACAATTGTTTGGCACCATAGGTACCCCGCGGGGCAGAGGGCATTTCTTCTGTATTATGTCGGGTATTCTTGGCCATAATTAAAACCCCGTAGTATACCCAATTATGCAGGTAAAAGAGAAAAAATATGCAAGAAAAAAACCTATTTACTACCTGTTCATGCATTCATCCGATCACTGGGTTTGTGATTGGATGAATAGGGGTGGGGCAGTGATCAGTGATGGAGAGGCTAGTGCCCATTTCCATTCATCGGATGACAAGACCAGTCATCCGATGAATAAGGGAAATTATTCGTGAACAGGAAGCTTTTTTGTAAGGATTATGATTTTTATAAGTCTTACTAAGTATAAACCTATAATAAATGATGGATAGTACTATGCAATTTGAAGCGGGGAATTGGTACCACATATATAATCGGGGGAATAACAGGAAACGGATTTTCTTTGAAAGAGATAATTATCTTTTCTTCCTGCAGAAAGTAAGATATCACTGGCTTGATCATTGCAAGATTATAGCCTATTGTCTTATACCTAATCATTTTCATTTTTTAGTAGCTACATCAAATCATCTGAGAGATACAAGCCTAAATAAGGCTATCGGTGTTACATTAAGATCTTATACCCGTGCGGTGAATAAAAGATTAAGCCGAACCGGCTCTTTGTTTCAGCAACGTACAAAAGCTAAGTGTCTTAACTCACCGGGTGACTTGAAATCAGCTGATGGGTTGGATTACGCTCTCGTCTGTTTTCGTTATATCCATCAGAACCCATTCAAAGCCGGGTTGGTTCAGGCTATGGGGGAATGGGAATTCTCTTCTTATCCGGATTTTGCGGGCTTGCGTAACGGAACCCTTCCTGCTAAGGATTATGTGTATGAATGGCTCGGGCTTAATAAAGAAACGGAGTTTATAAAAGTATCTCAACAAGCGTTAGCTCCCGATCTTGTAGCAGCATGCTTTTGACATAGTAAAGTCAAACTTCCATTCATCCGATCACTGAATTTGTGATCGGATGAATGGGGGCGAGGCAGTGATCGGGTGGGCGGAGAGGGGCTTTTACCTTTCATTGGTGTTCATCCCATTCATCGGATGACAAGACCAGTCATCCGATGAGGGCTGGTGGTTTTTTGCCCGTCAGGTGGAAATTACAACGTACTGTTATTCTGTGGTACTTTCGGCTTTGTTGTATACCTCCTCAGGCCGTTCGGGTTTGATGTCATAGCCGTGGGGAGACCAGTTCCTGAGATTCCACACAAACCGACGAAAGGGAGATTCGGGGAGAGGGAAGTGAACAATAGATTGCGCGGCCCGGCGAATGGTTGCATCAGCCGCAGTATGATCGCTGATATCAATAATGATTATGCCCTTATAATCCTGAACCTTCTTAATGAAATACCGCTCCTGAGGGGTGGCATATTTTACTCTGGAGTTGGTAAAGCCGGTATAGGCGCTACATAGTTTATCACCATTGGTGAAGTATAGTATAGCGTTGCTGTTCTGGTACTCTTCGAAAAGTTGGTCGATATGTGCAAAAGTCTCGGTCTCTGACAGGGAGACAATGTCATTTAAATCGATCTGCTCCACCTCAAGATTCGCCGCCTGCGATATCTGTTTGACTGCCTCTTGTTTGTCCGGGCTGTAATATCCCAGGAAAAGGCTGAGATGGTATGTTTCTCTGTTTGCAGAAGACCCCAAATGACCGGCCAGCTCTTTAAAGGCAGAATCGCCATAAGTAATGTTGCTAAACTTTTTGTAAGGTGTCTGGTTATCCATAAATACAGGTTGAAATCTTGGAGGTTTAGTAGCGGTATAATATAAAAAATTGTGGTGTCAACTACCTGCCCGTCGCGTGCTATCCGGAAATGGGAAAGAAACGGTGAATAGAAGCAGGCCAGAGCCTTAGCCCATTCATCCAATCACAAATCCAGCGATGGGGGTGAATGAGGGATTACAAGATCGGCGATCCCGGGGTGCCTGTAGTTTAACCTAAACTGATTACCCACGGCTGTTATGCTGCGGTTCGGCCGGTTGCGGATTAATTTTAAAGATAGAAGGCGTTTGTTCGGAAGAACTGATGCAGATATCCAGATTCTTGAGTATACCGTCAGACAGACTATAGATCCAGCCGTGTACCGATAGCGATTGTCCGTTCTTCCAGGCCCTCTGCACAAAAGGGGTATGGCATACATTCTGAGCCTGGACAAAAACATTGAGCTCGCACATTTTATCTATCTGCTGTTGCCGGGAGTCTAACTGCTCAATTTCCTCTCTGTGCATATTGTATATATCTTTAATATGTCTCAGCCAGTTGTCAATCATACCAAAGCTTTGATGCTCCATTGCCGCACGTACTCCTCCGCAGCCGTAGTGGCCACAGACGATGACATGCTTAACTTTTAACACCTCCACCGCGTACTGAATAACAGCCTGGCTGTTCATATCGGAATGCACCACCAGATTGGCTATGTTGCGGTGCACAAACAGATCTCCCGGCACTAAATCTACTATCTCCTCGGCGGGAACCCTACTGTCCGAGCATCCTATCCATAAATACTCAGGCTTTTGATCTTTCGAAAGCTGGATAAAAAAATCGGGGTCCTCTTCCTTAATTCTCTTTGCCCAGTTCTTATTATTCTCGAAAAGTTGTGGCAGTATTTTCATATATATGGAGCTGTTAAATAAAATTCAGGGCGTGCAATTCGCATTCCCAAGGTATATCTGGCGTACATGGTCCCCTCATTGGAACAAATGTCGCTGAATTTAATGATTATCAGCGGTCCGGTAAAATTAATTGGGAAAATTCAGAAAATAAGTTTCAGGCACTCTTTTTAAATCATAGACCATAGGGTATGACCACTACATTATTTTTAACTGTTTGTTTGCTCAACTCTTTTTATCATATGCGGTATTAATAAGAGGTAGAAAATTTTCTATTATATTTTTCTGAACGTATAACTTAACGTAGTTATTAAATCTATTATGCATCGATATCTTCAATTTATAGTTAGTATTATTTTTCTTGCCGGATTCACTGCCTGTAAAACTTCCAATATCGGGCAATCTGCCAGCGCATGCCGTTGGATGCAGCATTCGGCTGAATACGATGCACTGGCAACATCGGTATACTATTCGGCCATAAGCCATTTGCCACAGGCAGTAGAAGACTCTTTCTGGACTGCCGCACCTCATCACCAGAAAATGGACTTTTACAAATTACCTCCGGCTGTTATTCTGGATGTAGATGCCACGGTTTTAGATAATTCCGCCTACTTTGCCCGAAAGATTGAAGAGAACAGCAATGTTGATACGGGAGACTGGCATCACTGGGTAAAACAAACGGAAGCCAGGCCTGTACCCGGCGGGCCCGAATTTACACGTATTGCCAGCCGGCTGGGGGTCACCGTGTTTTATGTTACCAACCGCGATGTATCCGTTGAAGAGGCTACGCGGAAGAACCTGGCTGAACTCGGTTTTCCCCTAGACAGGAATAAAGATGTCATTCTGAGCAAAAATGAGAAAGAAGGGTGGACGGCCGACAAATCTGCCAGAAGAGATTATATTGCCCATGATTACCGGATTGTTATGATAGTGGGTGATGATCTGGGTGACTTTATTTCCACTGAGGGGATGGGACTAAAAGAGCAGAAAAAAATGATCCGCGAAAAAGCAACCGACTGGGGACGCAAGTGGTTTATGCTACCCAACCCGGTTTATGGTCCATGGAATCAAGGCCGCGACCAGCTTGAAGAGAAGCGCCGGGAAGAGGGCAGACCTGTTGCTCCCGTCGCCGGGCCTGAGATCATCGCGGAATAAGAGGCTGCCTGGTGGTGTAGCCGAAACCCATGCCGAAGCTCTATCCTGTTGTGTGCTATAACCCTGTTTATAGATTATGCTTCTACCCATCTGGTCACAAAAAAGTGATCTGATGGGGGGATGGACTATTCTTTTTTGAGTTCCGGCTCGGGCAAAAATCGCCAGACGATAAAAGCCATGGCGAGAATCATAACAGCGCCGATTACTGTATTACTAAAATATCCGCTCTGTACATAAGCCGGGCCTGCAATGGTGCCCCCAAGCCCATATCCGACCTGGCCTATGGCTACAAGCAGGCTCATCAGTGTGCCCCGCTTTCTGGCGTTGACCAGCTCTGTGGAAAGTGCCTGAAAAGGGCTGATGCGCATAGACATCAACATCATGGTAATGAAGAAGAGGGGATAAGCCAACCAGAACGATCGGACGAGAGGGACCGTAACGATCATCATCAGTGCCAGTCCGGTACATGAGAAGATGATAATGCTTTTACGTCCCCACAAATCGGAAAGTTTACCGGCCTGCGGCCCGGCAATCACGTTAGCAATACCGCCTACCAGAAAGAGGCTGGCTATGGCGTTCCCCGATACGTCGAAGGTACTTTCCAGCCAGGAGGGAAGGAATACAATGTATACGGAAATACTCAGAAACATTAAAAAATAGCTGGTGCCGGCTGCCAGAATAGAAGGCTTCTGCAGCATCAGAAAATATTTTTGCAGGGCACTCCACAATGTGAGGCGCGACTTTTGCAGTTTCACTTCAGGCTGGGGTACAGTTAACAGAATCATAATGAAAGTAACTGCCATCAGAAAGGCGAAAGCCAGGAAGGGAGCTTTAAACCCCATATATTCAGCCAGGATTGTGCCTATGGGAATGCCCATAATCTGTCCCATAGCAATACCGCTCATGACCCATCCGTTAGCCCATCCACGGCGTTGATAGGGAAAATAATCGCCCACATAAGCAACAGAAGAACCACTCAATATCCCTCCAGCGGCGCCTGCCAGGCCACGAACTACCAAAAATGAAATGTAGTTGGTAATCAATCCATGCAGAAACAGAGTGATCGTCATCAAACCTGTTCCGATCAGAAGTATTTTGCGGCGGCCGATCTTATCGGATATAGGTCCGGTTATGAGGGCGCAAACTCCTACCATAACCGCATAGGCAGTTACCAGGGTGCCCAGCAGTGCTTCCGTAATATTCAACTGCTCGCTGATGCGGGGAAGGATGGGAGCGATGATCATAATCTGGCTGCTTGCGGCAAACACAAGCAGCCAAAGTGAAAAGATAATAAAAAACGTCTGTCTTTTTGAATAGGGCATGAAGTCCGTATGAAACAAATGAGTACTTTAAGCAGGTAAAAATCTTTGAGATAAGTGTCTGACTGGTGTTATATCATCTATATTCTATCGTTTCTGTAGAACACGGATACTGCGGATGGAGCTGATACACACAGATAATCATTTGTATTATAATTATCTGCGAAGACGGGCTCGATCCGTGGTATCCGCGTTGTTCTCTATACAACCGATGAGCATAGACGCTATACTAAATTTCGGAATCTTTCATGCGTTCTCGTTGATAATACATATCATACAGTAACCATAAAAGCGGGTAAACCGGAATAAATACCGCGGCAATCAGCTTGATTATTTTAGACTCCGATTCGGGCAGCTGTGCTATGCCCGATATCCCTGCGAACCAAAAAATAAACAACATAAATGCGCTAAAAGCGAGTACTATGGAACCAAAGAAACCGTATGAATCATAAAAGGCCTGTAACATGCTTATAAGGATTCTGCTTTAAACTGTTTATTCGTTATTTTTCGTGAACTGCTGTTAAAACATAATACTAAGAATAATTCCAAGATGCTCCCAGTTGTTTCTATTGTAGGCCGGCCGAATGTAGGTAAGTCCACTCTTTTTAACCGTTTGATCGGCAGCCGAAAAGCTATAGTGGACGACCAGTACGGGGTTACACGCGACCGACACTATGGCGACTCTTATTGGAACGGGAGGGAGTTTACCGTAATCGATACGGGTGGATATCTCCCCGATGAGGCGGATGTAATGGTTGCCGGAATTCGGGAGCAAGTACATATTGCCCTGGAAGAGTCAGACGTAGTTCTTTTTGTGGTTGATTCCGCCGGAGGAGTCACCAGCCTTGACAATTCGGTTGCACAGGTGTTGCGCCAGCAGAAAAAACCCGTGCTTTTAGTGGCTAACAAAGCCGACAACGATGAGCGGGCATTGAATGCCACTGAGTTTTACGCCCTCGGTTTTGATGAGCTTTTCCCTGTGTCAGCTATAAGCGGCAGAGGCACAGGAGAGCTGATGGACCGTCTGGTAGATTTGCTGCCCGCCAAAAGGGAAGATCCGTTGCCTGATCTTCCCAAACTGGCCGTTGTCGGTCGTCCTAACGTAGGTAAGAGCAGCTTCGTTAATGCCTTACTTAACGACGAACGGTGTATTGTAACCGATATACCCGGCACCACCCGTGATTCTGTGAACAGTAAATTGAAATACAATAATAAAGAGTATATACTGATAGATACGGCCGGTCTGAGGAAACGCCAAAAAGTGAAAGAAAATGTAGAGTTTTATAGCACGGTGCGCACAGACCGGGCACTTCGGGAATGCGATGTAGCCCTCATAATAATCGATGCCATGCGCGGTTTTGAAGAACAGGACAAACGTATTCTGAGAGAAGCCAGCAGATATAATAAGGGAATTGTCATCGTACTGAACAAATGGGATCTTGTCCCTGAGAAACACACAAACCTGTTTAAAGAATTTCAGCAGTATGTGTATGAACAAATCCCAATGATGAACTGGGTGCCAATTGTGTCTATATCTGCACTGCATCGCAAGCGTATACACCGGGCAATCGATGTTGCCGATACGGTGTTGAACGAGCGGGAAAAGGAAATCTCCACATCAGAGTTCAACGATTTTCTACAGGAAATCATAAAAGAAAAGCCCTTGCCCGTCAAGAGGGGGCATGCACTCAAAATAAAATATGGCACACAGGTGAAGGCCGGTCCGCCGGTATTTAAGTTCTTTATGAATATGCCGTCGGAACTGCCGCCTAATTACCGGCGGTTTATAGAAAAACGAATCAGAGATCATTTTGGCTTTGAGGGAGTGCCGATTACGATGACGTTTAAACAGAAGTGATTTTCCCATTGAAGGGGATCCCTGAATAGGTTATTTTCACTACGATAAAACCAAGCAACAACTTATTGTCTTTAACCGAGAATTCATGCCTCATCCAACAAATTTAGAACAACCTCGCGCCAATGCTCTCAATAAAGCTTATGAGCGGGAACGCAAATTTTCATTTTGGGAAAATTTATATCTGCCTGAAATTTTAAAAGCCATGTGGTATTCTTTTAAGCAGATGTTCCTGCCGAAAGTGACTCTCAATTACCCTGAAGAGAAGTGGGATCCGCCGGCAATTTTCAGAGGCCGACCGGTGTTGGTCGAAGATAACGGCAAAGAACGTTGTGTAGCGTGCGGGCTGTGCGCACGCGCCTGTCCGCCACTGGCTATAAGCATGCAGGCTAATGAAGATTCGGACGATCCTAAAGAACGATATCCGGATTTTTTCGAGATCAATATGCTGCGATGCATCTATTGTGGCTATTGCGAGGAAGTATGTCCCGAAGAAGCCATTGTAATGAGTAAAGACTATGATATCGTATTTGAATCCAGGGAAGAAGCCATTTATGACAAAGAGCGGTTATTGGTACCAAAAGAAGATCTGCAAGAGCGGCTGGATTTCCTGAGAGAATACAAAAACCACCAGTTTGGACAATTTTGGGACTTCCAGGAAGAGAACAACATCCATTCGGTTCGTGACCGCGATCGTGAATTTAATTCAGGGCTTTCGCTGGTTGAAATGCTGGAACAACAAAAAAAGAATGACAGCGTAAAAGCGGAATCGCATTGGCGCAGATAAGCAGGAGACAGGCTCAGGTTAATGTCAGATAAGGAAATTACCCGGGATCGACTCGATCAGCTCACAGATGATGCATCTTATTTGCAGGATGAAGCGGAAGCGCTGAAGTATGTGATTGAGAATGTGCCTTATGATGAAAAACCGCCGGAAGGAAGATCCATAGCGGAAATATTATTGCTGCTGGATCATGCACAGCTTACATATTACCGGCCCATACTTGAGGATGCTTTTAAGAATCCCCGGCCGACCAATCTGGATCAGTTTGAGCATTACAGCGATACCTTTGAAACGGACAGGGACAAACCCAGTGACATCCAGAAGTTGCTGTCCAAAATTGCCAAACACAGGGCAGGCCTGGTCAATGCCATGAAGCAAATTCCCCTGATCGATTGGGAAATTGTGCTCTACAGGGGAGATAAGGAATTATCGTTATTTGAGTTTATGAGTGAAATGGTTCAACTGGATCGCGCTAAACTTAAAGAAATTGCCGACCGGGTGCTGGTTTATACTCAAGATGCCCGGGCCAGGAGAGAGCTGGACCAGCGTCAGTCGCAACGGCAACAATAATCTGATAATTAATCAACAGATATAGTTCTATGCAATGGGATGCATTTTTATTAGGTGGTGTTGGCTTGTATGCTACAGTAAAGCTTTATTTGCTGTTTCGCTCTCAAAACAGACTTAAATTTCTGGGACTGACAATTGCGGGTTTCTTTTTTGCTGCAATACAGGTTGTTACTGTTGTTAATGGTTTTATGGCAACACAAAATTTTTCTGCTTATTCTTTGCTTCTGGTAGAATGGGGGCACATACTCTGCCTCTCTTTTATCCTGAGCGCCCTTGCTGTTTTTATACGAGAGTCTAAACCTGTATTTGCTCAATTCCCTATGGTTTACTCGGCGTTACCGCTTTTAATCGTTGTTTCATATATTTTGGTCACGGATACGTATGCCATTAAACAGTGGTTGATTTCCATTTACCAGGGAGGCGCCATTCTTGTGGCTGTATTAATGTACTCGGTCTATTCATACCGTAAAAAAGAATACGTGCCCGTCCTTGGTGGCGTAAGCTTGTTTTTTATAACTTTTATTCTGTTCTGGTATATACCCGGAGTAAAAGAGTCTTATGGATGGATATGGAAATTAATGCTGGGCTTAAGCGTGCTTGCCTTTATCCATGGACTTGAATCTGTACATGTAAGATATAAACAGCGGCTTGCAAATACAGCGAGTTTCTGAGCCTGCTTCCAAGAGAACCCTCTATATAGATCATTTAGATCATTGCGGCAATGAGCTTAGCTATTGGAGACACAGCCCCCGATTTCACCCTTCAGGATACGGCTGGAGAGCATAAAAATCTGCGTGATTTAACTCATGAAAGACAAGTCGTATTGCTTTTTTTCCCGCTAGCCTTTTCAGATGCCTGTACTACAGAATTATGTACTATACGCGACAATATGAAGCTATACAACTCTTTAAAGGCCAAGGTAGTGGGTATCAGTGTAGACAGCTTTTATACATTAAGAGAGTTTAAGAAGTCACATAATCTAAATTTTACCTTATTAAGCGACTTCAATAAGGAAGTCAGCCGTCGTTACGGGGTACTCAATGAGAACTTTTACGGAATGCATGGCGTATCAAAGCGAGCTTCCTTTGTAGTTAGCCGGGATCAGGCTATAAAGTATATTGAAATACTTGACGACGCGAGAACCCTGCCCGACTTCAACGCCATGCATTCCGCACTTTCAAAGTAAGAAAAAGAATTGGAGGTGTCAGGGGATAGGTGATATAGAGGCGATCACTAAAAATCAGGCATCTTAACTTTACATAATATAAATTATGCGACTTGTGTTTCTAGTTTAGCCTATTTGTGTATGAATTCTGTTTTATCTTGTTGGGATCGCAACGGCTGTTGACGGGCGGCCGAAGACTGTGCAGACCGTGCCGGTCATCCGTCGTCGGTCTGCTTCATAATCATTGGAAATATGAACAGCCTCAGCTGTCTAACTGCGGAGACAAAGATATACGATCTTCTTCTCGGTGAGATATTGCATGGTCAGACACGGTGCCAAATTCTTTATATGGAAAATAGATATCAGCCCACTGACCTTTGTTCATATCTTTTGCTCTTTTTCTTTCTCCTGTAAACGCAAACACAGCATACCAATGCATGGTTTCGGGATTACATCTGAGCTCTACAATTTCAGGTTTCATATCCCTGCTTTCCCGATACCACCAGTAACCTGCCGTTGATGGAAACGTATTTTTCCATTTAGGTTCGCTTACATATCCGCTCCTTTGGTTCCATCGTTCAATGAGGCGCTCTTTACTGCTATCTGAGAGGTAAACCAAGACATTACAATTGGAGTTATTACAGGTTATTTTATAGAACGCCTCCTTGCACATTCCCTGGATTATAGTTGGTTTTGAGTCACAAAATGGACACGTCTTTATCATTTTATCGTACATATCAAGCCAATGTAAATGGATTCAAGATTAGAATTTATAAGATCTTCCCGTAAGAAATTATATTTCTATCCGTCCCCGAAAGATTTTATAAAGTTGATTACACCAGCTTAAAGACCGTAGTAATTATAAAGTTCCACGGATAAATCGATAACAATTATCCCTCTTAGCTATAAGTCATTATACAAATCTGAATAAAATATTTGCTTCAGTACCTTCCTGATCTCCCTTATAGTAACACACCCATTAATCATGAAGCGTTTTGATGCGGATATTCCGCCATTTTACCTGTAATGGTTCTTCGTGGTCCGTACTGTGTACTTGTAAGGCAATAAAGCCACTTGCATCCACTGTATCGACCAGATCCGCGGCGGGTACGCCGTTAACCCATGTCTGAATAGTGTCACCTATGGCTCTGATTTTATAATGATTCCACTGACCGTTTTTAAATGCTTTTCGCGCATCCGGGTTATCTTTTAGGTCATTAAGCCATCCTCTGCGTGCTTCATCATAGATGCCGCCGCTCCATGCCCTTTCCGATGGGTCGATCTCCACCTGATAACCATGAACTCGTCCATTCTTATACTCAGGATTGCTTTGACTGCGAATTTGTATGCCTGAATTCAGGACTGGATCTACCATAACTTCCAATTCCAGTATAAAATCACTGTATTCTTGTTGTGTGCACAGAAAACTATTGGGAGTGTCGGGTACGGTCGTTCCAATTATCTGACCATCCGATACTTCGTAAATGGCCTCGCCGCCACGTTGAGTCCATCCGGATAAATCATTCCCGTTGAATAGGTCTTCCCAGCCTTCATCAACCCCGGTATGTTTCACAGACTGGGACTCGGATTTTGAACAACTGCCTGCTGTGATTAAAACTATCAACGGCAACAGTAATAAAGAGATAAATTTATTATGGCTGTTCATAATGTGATTTTAGTCTGATTATTTTAGTTTTAAACTTTGAGTTCCCATCCTGGTTCGTACTCGCGGCTCCACATCTTCATAGCATCCGGGCTGTTTAGCACTTTACCGGATTCGGGATCGGTTTGAAGTGTTTGTCCTGTTGCCTGAGCCATATTGCCCAAATGACAGAGCAAATTACTTTTATGACCTTCGTCAATGGGTGAATGCTGCTCAGATCGGCCTCGTATAGTTTCTGCAAAATTATGCATATGAAGTACATCCAGATTTCCCTGTCCCATCGTATCGGTTGTGGCGCTTAACTCTGCTTCTTTCAATTCTTTAATAACCTTATTGTCAAGGTTGTAGGCCGTATATCCATTACGGTCCAAAAGTATAGTTCCTTCTGTACCATGGATAGTAGCACCACGCCCTCTTCCGTAGTATTCAAATGGGTTGCAGCTTTTACTTTCCCAGGTAATCATTTTGCCGTCGTTAAACTCAAAACTGGCCACCTGTGTATCGTAAAATTCCCAATCGTCATCAAAATGATATCTCCCGCCAGCTGAGGTTACCCGAACCGGATACTCTACCCCCAATGCCCAGCGACAGATATCTATTTCATGGGTTCCATTATTATGGATTTCTCCCGTACCCCAGTTCCAGAACCAATGCCAGTTGTAATGTACATAATTATCCTTGTATGCCATGCGTGGCGCAGGCCCCTGCCACAGTTCCCAGTCCAGCCAACCGGGTACCGGAGCTTTCTTTCCTGTTCCAATAGGCCCGCGTCTGTTGCTATACCAGGCTTTGCCCATATATACATCACCTATAATTCCTTCGGAAATATCTTTAACAGCCTGTATAGAAGTAGGCGCAGAGCGCTGTTGATTTCCCATTTGAATGACTTTCGCATACTTTTGCTGCGCTTCTACTAGCAATTCTCCTTCCCGTGGGTTGTGCGAGCAGGGTTTTTCTACATAGACATGTTTTCCGTTAGAGACAGCCATTAAGGTCATAGGAGCATGCCAGTGGTCGGGTGTAGCTATAACCACAGCATCCACATCGTCATTCTCAACTAACCGACGAATATCCTTCTCTGTTTTTATGGAATCCCCTGTTAATTCCTGTGCCTTAGGAGCTATCTTCTTCAGAACTCTGCTGTCTACATCACACAGCCATCGTGTTGTCATGTTTGGAGTGGAATGGACAGCATGTAACAGCGCCTGCCCTCTTCCATTCAACCCGGCAATGGCAACGTGGATGCGGTCGTTAGCTCCCAGTATATTTGCATAACTTTTTGCACTCAGCCCCATTGCCAGTCCGGCTGCTCCAATAGTTGACTTTTTTAAGAAATCCTTTCGTGTTAATTCACTGCTTTGTTTCATATTCTTAATTTTGTGATGAGATTTAGAGGTATCCGGCAGCCCGTACAACTTATCATCCACTTGCCAGCCCCGGCAACCAATCTGTGTTATTAATTGAATGTAGTAATACTTATGCGGTATGTGCTAATTGGTGAATTCTCTTATTTTAATGTTACGGAAACTAACCTCGTCTCCATGATCCTGCAACAGGATATGGCCTTCCTTTGCTTCTCCGAATGCCTCATACCTGCTGTATTTACTCCGTGCGACAAGCTCCCGGAAGGTTTCACTGCCTCTTTCATATTCCAATACTTTTTCTCCATTGAGCCAATGTTCTGTCTTATTATCTTTTGCTACAATCCGGGCATGATTCCATTGGCCCGGTGGATTGACGGGTTTATCATTCGCAGCAGGTATCAAATCGTACAAAGAGGAGAGTGTGCGATTGCCTTCTCTTCCCTGCTTGGCATCAGGGTGTCGTTGATCGTCCAGCAGCTGATATTCAAGTCCGAGTGCGGCCCCTTCTTCATACGCATCTTCCACCACGTAATATTTGATGCCGCTGTTGGCTCCTTCGGTCAGGCGGAATTCCAGAGAAAACTCGAAATTGCTATAGGTATCCTTCGTAACGATGTCGCCCCCCCATCCTTCCTGCCTTCCGGCGGAGGCGTGTATAGTTAACAAGCCATCACTGGCTGTCCATCCCCTTTCAGGAAATGTGGCTGCATTGGCTCCACGCCACCTGCTTGTATCTTCTCCGTCAAACAAAAACACCCATCCCTCCTCTTCTTCTTGAGTGGTATGAGCACGTACTGATTCTTCAGCCAGCCGTACTTCGCCAGTCTGCTTCCCGCCATTGTCGCTACAGGCATATATACCTATTATGAAGAGCGGCAGCAGCAATTTTCTGCCCAATTTATTTAAACCGAATGGAATGGCGGTTTTTTTGTTTGAAAAAATGCACATATTATTATTCAGCAAGAATTAGTCCATTTTATTTATATCACAGCACAAGTGCTGTTCCCGCATATTGTGATACATAAGAAGATAACTGCATCGGGCTTGTAGTTTTTACTGACCAAACCGATGCTTTGATAGCAGACAATATGTGATATAGATGATAACTTTACAAGAATACAGCCTCATCTGCATAACATTATAGTAGAGAAACAAAATATTAAATGAGACAGTACAAAAAATGTTAATTTATTCAAATTTCATTTTTATCTGATTGTTGCTAATATATCTAACTAAATTACACGCATAAAAATGAAGTAGGGACTCCCGGGGTACAGGGTTATTTTATTAACAGATGAATTTGCTGGCATGAATATATTAATCGTTGAAGATGATCAATTGCTATCGCTTATGATGTGCAAAATGGTAGAGAAAATGAATCACACAGTGGTAGATGCAGTAACAACGGGAGAAGTAGCAGTTGATCGGGTAAAGAAGTACACTGTTGATCTCATATTGATGGATATCATTCTGGATGGCGAAATGGATGGTATACAGGCGATAAAAAAGATAAAGGAAAAAAATGAAGTGCCTGTTATCTATGTTACAGGGAATTCCGACCCTATGACTATAGAAAGAGCTAAGGAAACGGATTATATTGCATATTTAGTAAAACCAGTGACAGAGCAAATGCTGACAGAAACCATACAAAAATTGGCGGGAGAATAAATTCTCAACTTAAAGTTGCCAGATTAAGTTTTTTTTGCTTGCTTGTCTCTTAAGCAGAGTTCAAAGATTTCCTTCATCAAAGAGTAAAACGTTGTACCATCACGACTAACATGCAACGCTAAACAATCACTTAAACAGCTGGGGTTTTCATGAACTTACATAAAGAGAGTATTTTTATACTGGTTATATTCAGCTTGAGTATACTACCCTGTTTTACTCATGCTCAAACGATTATGAGTGTTTTAAGTGGAGATCAGGAAACTTCCTCTTTCGCAAAGGCGCTGGAACATACGGGGTTAGATCAACAGCTTCTGGATATGGGGCCCTATACTATTTTTGCTCCCAGTAATGAAGCATTCGAAAGCTTTTCTAATGGCATCAATACCAGTTCCAGCAGAATGAGGAGCATTTTACTCAACCATATTATGACTGGACTGGCTACTGAACGTAGTATAAGGGCTATGAACAAGGTAACTAGTCTGGGAGGAGTTACGCTCAACGTAGAAAGTAACGGCAATACAATTCTGATTGATAATGCCCGGCTTATCCAAAGTAATATCAGGGCGGGAAATGGCGTAATTCACATTATCGACCGGGTGCTTAGATAACCGCAGATGAATCATTACAGACAGACCGGAACTGTTTCACTCTCTTATCCTGAGGCTTGATTACTTTGACATCAAATAAGACACCAGGATATTTATTACCCGGCGGATATCTTCAATGAATACCCGTTCCTTTTTTTGGTGATAAGGAAAAATGGCAGGCTCCAATGCAATAGAAACAACTGTATGGTCTCCGGATTCATTAAAAGCCCGGCCATAATGCAGATAGTCATTGGTATTATTGGCAATCTGGACAGACGGATCGATAGAAATGATTTTTTGAATAACGCTCTGGGTTTGTGCTTTTAGCTTTTCAGAGGGTTTCAGGCCATTATATTCCCAGTGTTTTGCGTACAGTGCTACCCCTGGTTTCCCTTTAAAAAGAGGTGTGGTATCTATGGTGATTACTTCATCGGGGATTAATGACCTATCCAAACTGATTTGGGCAATACGCTTTGCCCCCATTCCTGATTCATAACCCTCTCCGCTGTTTTTAAGCAGCTCGGGATGCTCTCGTAATCCTTTACTCTCTTCCATTTCAGAAAAATAAAACAACAGGTCCGGGAACTCGTACTTGTAAAATTGACCGGCAAGAGCCATAAGTATACCCACTCCTGTGCAATCATCCATAATACCTTCTATATACTTTTCATTTCTGTTTACAGGAAGTGTTTCGGGATAGCTCTTGCCATAGTGATTGATCTTATCCAGATGTGCAGCAAGTGCAACTATTCCTTTTGACCGGTCACGGCCTTGCAGTCTGAAAACAAGGTTGTTCCCCGGGGTGACGATTTGCTGAATACCCGGTATAGATTTCATATGGCTTATTATATACGGGTGGAGTCGCTCCTCGTAAGAACTAAATGAAGGTATCTGTGCTGTGCTTGTGATATGATGTAGAGCAGTTCTAAGTAACTCCAAAATGATGGATTAAGATTAGGGCATGTGGACATTCAACGTGCGGCGTGTCTTTGGGCTGATCAGGCGCATCTCAGCGTTACGGGCCAAGCGCATAGCGCGAACCCCGGGGACGCTATGCGCTTTGCGCAATGCGAATCACTCACCCGCACCAGTATTTAATATTAGCGATAGCAGGTTTAGTTTTTAGATGCTCTGATTTTCGGTCAATCACTGGAAAATGAAACTTCAAATCCACCGTCTTCTTCGGGAATAAGCCGTATTCTGTCTACTACAGCGTCAGGATTAAGGGGGCCACAGATATGTGGGTATATCTCTCCGGTAGTTTCGTCTTTTTCATATTTTATATCCGGTTCAACTAGCGAAGCATTGATTACCAGTAGGAGTAGCCTCCTCTCCCCTTTAAATAACCGGTTAGCGGTATTCTGGATCTGATCTCCGGTAGAGCAGGGGATAAAACCTTCATCGGCAACGGATTGTGGCTCGTATCTGGAGTTTTTTCTGGAAGATTTCCATTTTTTTTCAGGAACAAGGTGGAAAATAAAATCTTCTTTCATTTCTACTGTTTATGAACTTGTTTCAGATTAAATGCCAAGTGGACGAGTGCGTCACCTTTGTGAACAAGGGGTGAGTTGTTCAGCCCGATAATTCTTCCGGTGTGAGTACATATGGTTTTAAACCACTCTTTTCCGAAAGGATCGGTAACATAGCCCAGTACCTGGCGCTTTTTAACATGAGCGCCCAATGAAATCCGTGGCTGAAACAGCCCTGCATATTTGGCACGAACCCACGTGCTTTTATAATAAATCTCAGTTTCATTAGGTTCCGGTGCCGAATCTATCATTTCTAAATATTTCATCACACGCAATGTACCGTTGATTCCTTCCTGGATACCATCTTCGTCAAACCTGTGAGCTTCTCCGGTTTCATAAACAAGAATATGTTTGCCTTTTCGGCTGGCAGCTTTTCTAAATGATTTATCTATAAGGGATGAATTAATAATAACAGGAGGAGCAAAAGCCCTGGCTAACTTCCTGTTCATGTCAATATCCAGGGTACACCGTATTTGCGGGAAATTTGCTCTTGATGCCCCTCCGGTGTGAAAGTCGATACCGTAGTCGATCTGGGGAACGATTTCGTTTAATAGTGTATATGCCAATAGACGGGCCAGGGATCCTCCTTTTATACCAGGAAAGCTGCGGTTTATATCCTTTCCATCCGGCACCCCTCTGGCGCTTTGCAGAAACCCGTAAACATTCACAAGCGGTATAGCTATAATACTGCCTTTTTGGGGCGAAAGCATACCTTTGAAGATCATTCGCCGAAGAATCTCGACGCCATTAATTTCATCGCCATGGAGCCCTCCGGTGAGCAGTAGAACAGGGCCATCCTCTTTAGCCCTGAAAACATAAACCGGAAGCTCAATATTCGTGTAGGTTGGTAGCCGTGCAATGGTTAGTAGTACCTCCGCCTGTTCCCCCCGCCCGATTTTTTCTTTATTTATACATATCACTTCAGGCATCGTTACTCATCCTGTTGTATGTAGTTTTACCAGGTTCATTATTTATCAACTTTCGTTCAATGTAACGCACAATATCACCGGCAATATCTTTTCCTGTTGCACGCTCTATTCCTTCCAATCCGGGCGAAGAGTTAACCTCCAATATCAACGGGCCACGTTCAGACTGCAGCATATCCACGCCGGCTATGGAGAGTCCCATCGCGTCCGCTGCAATTAGCGCTGCCTTTCGTTCTTCTTTTGTAAGTTCAATAAGTTCAATACTTCCCCCTCTGTGCACATTGGAGCGAAACTCCCCTTCTTTACCCTTTCGCTTCATAGCTCCCACCACCTTTCCGTCAATAACAAAAGCACGGATGTCCTCACCTCCCGCCTCTTTGATATACTCTTGCACAATAATACGTGCTTTCATGCTATGGAATGCCTGAATGATAGATTCTGCCGCTTTTTGTGTGGGTGCCAACACCACCCCCACTCCCTGAGTACCTTCAAGCAGTTTCACAATTATGGGAGGACCGCCTACGCTGGAAATAATATTTTTGACTTCTTTGGAATAGTTGGTAAAAACTGTTTTAGGCATGCCGACGCCGGCCCTTGCCAGAATCTGAAGGCTGCATAATTTGTCGCGGGAACGGACCAAAGACTGGGACTCCACAGCTGTAAACACCTTCATCATTTCAAATTGTCGTACAACAGCTGTGCCATAAAAGGTTACCGATGCGCCAATACGAGGTATAACTGCATCTACTCCGGTTATTTTATTGCCTTTATAGTAGATACAGGGATTGTCTTTTTCACTGACCAGGTCACATTTCAGGTGGTCGAAAACCGAAGCCTGATGCCCCGCATTTTCTATAGCTTCCACCAGCCTGATTGTTGAATACAGTCGGGTATTACGGGAAAGGATTACAATATGCATGAATAGTATGTATGTTAATGGCTATTGTGAAATGTATGTGCGCGCTACGTCAACCAGAAAATGCCCTTTTCGTATCAGTTTTCTTCCTATGAGGACAGGATAACGCATTTTCGATCGGTCTGTTAGAGACAACTCAGCCTGCAAGTTTTTATTTGCTATCTGAATAGTTGTTTTGACAATGATTCGCTTTTCTGATAAACCGTTTGAACTTTTTATTTTTTTGGATTTATAAACAGGTAGTTCAAATAACTTTTCATTATATATCTCATGGGAAGGATCCAGC
>CALJMB010000304.1 GCA_937982515.1 uncultured Balneolaceae bacterium | reverse complement strand
TATGTTCCATTGTCGGGACGCCTTGATCTGCACCGAATCACCCGCACATCCACATGCTCAGGCTGAATGTCAACACGCCCTAACAATGAACGGCTGGAAACGGGCCGGGTACAGGCCCATATCCTATAACCGATAAAATACCTATGTCTGTTAACTCATATACCGGCGGAACGGGAAAGAGGCCCGTCCGCATTCCGGGACGCAATCTGCTGGTTTCGTCGCTGGTATCGACGGCGGTGTATCTGTTGCTGGCTTCTCTTATTTTTTACTTCTTCCACGATACCGGCCTGAGTTCGGCTTTTACCCACGGGTTACCGGCGGGCGGACAGCTTGCGGCGGGAGCAGCGGCGGGTATTCTTTCGGCAGCGATCATCGGTGTTCTTATGATACGCCCGCCTGTTTCGGAGGTAATGCGCGATTTTCATATCGTTGAAGTGGTCTCCAAATCCCGGCTTACCGCCTTTGACCGTATCCAGCTCTCGCTGTTCGCCGGGGCGGGAGAGGAGCTGCTGTTCCGCGGAGCTATCCAGCCGCTGCTGGGCGTCTGGCTCACCTCCCTGATTTTCGTGGGCCTGCACCGATATTTCAAGTTTAAGTCCCCGGGACACCTTCTGTTCGGAGCCCTGATATTGGGGCTTAGCGCCGGACTCGGCTACCTTTATGAATACGCCGGATTGATTGCCGCCATGACAGCTCACTCCGTGTATGATATTATTATACTGTACCTGGTACAGCACATGGGAAACAGGCAGGCCGCGGATGGACGTGGATAAGCGCGGATGGGGCTTAGGCAGGACGGGTTCCTGCCCGGTTCCACCCCTAGATCCCCTGAAGGGGACTTTGATGTGCTGGTTTAACAAATATAAGCACAGTCAGATGGGGCGCATCTCCCGGACATCCTGTATCTTTTCCTGGCAGGGCAACGAGCCTGGTAAGTTCCCTTCAGGGGGTTTAGGGGTCCGCCACAGATCCTTGCCGACAGACTTTCTTCAATCTCTGCTACAACACACTTCATCACAACAAATCCACTTACCACTTACTACTAAACAAAACTATGTCCAAACAATCTATTCACGCCCTCGTCACAGGCGCCTCGCGCGGCATTGGTAAAAGCATCACCGAAAAACTGCTGGCGGCAGGCGCCCGGGTCACCGGAACGTCCCACCGCACGGGGTTTCCGGAATCCTTTCTCAGCAACAGCGCATTTGAGGGGGTACAGCCCGATTTCGCAAAAGAAGAGGCACTGGCAACGGCGCTCAAGCCTTTATTTGAACAAGCCGGGGCTCCCGGTGTGCTTATCAATAATGCCGGCATATCCGAAGACTGCGGCTTTGAAGAAGACGATGAAAACTGGCTGGAAAACTGGCACAGCACCCTGCAGGTGAATCTGCACGCCCCGGCGCTGCTCACCAAATGGGCGCTGAATAGCTGGGTGCAGAAAGGGGAGAAGGGCATTCTCATCAACATTGCCTCACGTGCCGCTTACCGGGGAGACACACAGGAGTACGCCTCTTATGCCGCTTCCAAGGGGGCTCTGGTGGCTTTCACCAAGAGTATTGCCCGCGGCTTCGGAGCACACGGTATCGTTGCCTACTCCATCGCCCCCGGGTTCACCAATACCGATATGGCCGCGGAATCGGTAAACGTGTACGGGGAAGAGTACCTGACACAAGGAATGGCTTTGGCGGAGATCACCCCACCTGATGAAGTGGGAGAGCTGGCCGCCTTCCTGGCTTCCGGCAAAGTGCGCCACATGACCGGCGCCACCTTTCACATCAATGGCGGCTCATATATGATTTGATGCCGGATGCCAAGAGTTGAAAGCAGGAGGGGTGAAACACAGAGGGTGTGGATCCTGCGGAAGGCCTGCTGAATGCTATAATCCCCTTATCATCAATTATAATAACACTATATAATAGGCATGAATAAAGTATTTTATTATATATGGAACAAAATACTCTTATTTCTATTAAAGGTAATAGATAATTAACTGCAATATACAACATTAGTTCATGACCCGGCGACCGATACAGGTTTCCATCTGTATATTAGTGTTCGTTACAGCCGGCCACGCTTGTATGGACTCACCAACCGAGAGCGATTCCGGGCCGGCCGTTATTGAAGGGCGAGTGGAACGTATCGGAGCCGACACGAGCCAGACTACAGAGATTCAAAACGTAGAAGGAGCCGTGGTGACAGCCGCCGAAGTTGCTGATGACGGCCGTCTGAAAACAATCGGCGAAGCGGAAGCTGAAACCGATGCACAGGGTGAATTCACTCTGGAGATTCCCGGGGCAGACATGGAGCAGGTAAAGTCTGTCAGCCGGATTATAATCATAGCCCGGAGCGATGATGGAAGTACCGGCAAAGCCTTCGTTACTTCAAATGTACTGAGTGGAAGTGCGGTACAGGCTAAACCGGTTACCAGAGAGTCTGACGCCGAGGCCGGTATACTTGAAGAGGTGGTCGCCCGTGGCGCGGAAGGAAGGGTAGCTAACGCAGACATTGAGGCGGCCGTAGATTCGACAGTAGCAGCAGGTATGGAACAGAACACGGAAGCCGCTTCTTATATCGCCGCCGTTTTGGACAACCAGGCGGAGCTGAAGACATGGATCTATGAAAGAGAAGGTGTTGAAGTAGACGAAAATCAGCAGGAAGTCATCGACGAGATTTTGATCAATGCACAGGTGGAGTTGGAAAACCGCCTGTACGATCTGGATAACGCGCACGAAGAGCAGGAACGCGCTTTTGACGATTTTCTTGAAACCGTAGCTCAAGCGGCGCCACAGGCAGGAATTGAGCCGGCCGCCGCAGCGAAAGCTTCATACCTGGCTTCGTTATTGATTATCAACGATGGCCCGGAGCTTCCCGATGAGTCCGTAGCTGAAATGTACCGGAATTACAGCTACCAGACGGCTTCGGTTCTGGATATAGCTGTCCGAAACCAGCTGGAAGGGCTGGGTGCCCAAAGCGCCACCGTTAATCTGGCAGAGGATGCGGGTAATAACCTGCAGGCGGTGATCAGAGACGGGCCGGCGACTACGGTTGAGGAGATACGTTCTTTATTTAGTGAATACAGAAATGAAGTGGTGACGGCTGTCGAAAACGATGCCGTTGCAGACAGCACCGCGTTTTCTACAGTGAACGACAATATAGGCGGAGAGGGCGGAGCGAAAGCCGCTTTTGACGCGGCGGTAGAAGGAATATCGGATCCGGCCGT
>CALJMB010000303.1 GCA_937982515.1 uncultured Balneolaceae bacterium | reverse complement strand
ACCAGGGCATATGCAACCTACAATGCATTGTATGGAGAATTGGATATTCCCTGGATCGAAGGGTTGACTTATCGCGTGAACGTTGGGTTGGACTACCGCCAGAGTAACGGGGGCTCCTATACGGGACAGGGGATAAACAGCTCTAATCCAAGCACCGAATCAACAGCCTCGGTGAGTAATTCTCATACTTACCACTGGATTCTTGAGAATCTGCTCACCTATGACCGTACATTTGCCGATAAGCACAATGTAAATGTAACAGCATTGTATTCTGCTGAGGAAAACAGATACAACAGGTCATTCATGGCGGCTAAGGGGATTCCGGCCGATGCCTTTCAGTTTTATAATCTGGGGCACGCTGCGGGAGAAATCACAGTAAACCCTGGTGATCAGGATTACTGGACAAGCGGACTGATGTCGTGGATGGGACGGATTATGTACTCTTATGACAACCGCTACATGTTGTCGGCTACCTTACGTTCGGATGGATCTTCAAGGCTGGCGGAGGGTCACAAGTGGCATACCTACCCGGCGGTATCGGCAGGATGGAATATCGGGAATGAGTCGTTTATGGAAGATGTCAGTCTGATAAATATGCTGAAGCTGCGCATGGGTTACGGGCAGACTTCTAATCAGGCGATCGATCCCTATGCAACACTCGGACGCTTAAGCACCCGGCCTTACAACTTTGGCCCTGATTTCTTTGATACCGGATTCTACGTATCAGAACTGCCCAATCCCAACTTAGGATGGGAGTATTCACAGACGTGGAACTATGGCGTGGACTTTTCTATCCTGAATGACCGCCTGTATGGTACTGTGGAATACTATCTGACAAATACCAAAGACATTTTGCTGGGTGTGAATCTGCCTGGTACTTCCGGTGTGGGTAGCTACACAGCTAATATCGGGGAAACCCAGAATAAAGGTTTGGAGTTTTCGCTTAATGGACTGATCCTGGATAATCCCGGTGGCCTGACCTGGGAAGCCGGCATTAACCTGTACGGCAACCGCAATAAGCTGGTGGCACTTGCCTCGGAACAGGAGAGGGATGAAAGTAACTGGTGGTTCGTAGGAAGTCCTATTAATGTGATTTACGACTATAAGAAAATAGGTATCTGGCAGGAAGACGAGGAAGAGCTGCGGAAGATCCTCGAGCCGGGCGGAAATCCGGGTATGATCAAGGTGGAATACACCGGTGAATACAATGAGAACGGAGATCCTGTAAGAGCCATTGGCCCGGAAGACCGGCAAGTTATTGACCTGCAGCCTAATTTCCAGGGTGGCTTCAGCACCCGAGTGGCTTATAAAAACTTTGACCTGAACGTGGTTGGTGCCTTTCAAAACGGCGGCACTCTCATCAGTACCCTTCACTCCGCTTCAGGTTATCTCAACATGCTGAGCGGACGCAGGAACAACGTGGATGTCGATTACTGGACACCCGACAATCCGGATGCCGACTATCCCGCGCCCGGCGGTATAACCAGTGGCGATAATCCGAAGTATGGAAGTACCCTGGGCTACTTTGATGCATCGTACCTGAAGGTGCGCACCGTAACGCTTGGTTATAACTTTGGCCCGAGTGACTGGGTACAGGGAGCCGGCATCAGCAGGCTGAGGGTCTACGCTACGGTACAGAATCCGTTAGTACTCTTTTCACCCTACCACAGGGAAACAGGTCTGGACCCTGAAACCAATTCGTATGCTGATCAAAATGCGGCCGTAACCGATACATACCCGAGCCGCTTGCTGACAATTGGTACGAACGCTCCTGCAACGCGCAACTTTATGCTCGGTATTAACCTGACATTTTAAATAAGAGAATTATGAAACGGATAAAAATAAAAGCTTTTATAGGAATAACTGTAATGACGTTATCCATGGTGATGGCGTCGTGCTCTGATATTTTAAATGAGCAACCGCGCAGTATTTATGAGCCCGGTTTCTTCGAAACGGAGCAAGGCATTCGCGGCGGAGTAACGGCGATGTACGCCCACCTCCGCTACATATTTGGCAATGCCTACTTCTATAACACGACGCAAACAGGCACCGATGAAGCAACGTATGGTCAAAGTGCGGACCAAAACTTTCTGGTCATGGACCTCAGCGGGCAGGGAGAAATTACTGCTGAAACCAGCAATGCCGGTGTATTGTGGGGAAATGCCTTTACTAACATTAATACCGCCAATGGCATTATTGAAAATGGCGAAGAAATAGGCGTTTCGGCTGCACTGCTTGCCGAGGCCCGGTTCTTCCGTGCATTTGACTACTTTATGTTGGTACAAACATTTGGAGGAGTGCCATTGGATCTGGGCGCCGGAGAGCTGAAGTTCAATTCAACTCCCTCAAGAACCTCTGTGAGAAATACCGTTCCAGAGGTCTATACCAGGGCGATATTCCCGGATCTGAAGACGGCAATAGAGAATTTGCCGGTGAGTCCGCGTGTAACCGGTGGTGTAACTAAAACGCTTGCCCGTCTGTACCTGGCAAAAGCCTATCTCACTTACGCCTGGTGGCTGGAGAACCCGAATAACATTCCCACGTATCCGGAAACGGACCGAACCGATCCAGACGGACTTAGTGCGCAGGATTATTATCAGATGGCATACGATGTGGCCGTAGAGGCTATTAACAATCCGGGACCTTTTGGTTTACAGGAGACGTTTTATGACGTACACTGGGCTCCAAACGACCGCAACAACGAAATACTGCTGTACGCCGATCATACGGAGACCAGCGAATATTATAACGGAGCCAGCCTTACGTATGGCGGTGGCGGCGGTGCCGATAACTTTGCCGTGTGGATGATGACGTGGAACTATACGGTCCTCCGAAGCAGCTCTTCTGGTTCAAATTGGGAAAATGATATCGAATCCGTACGGCGAGAAGCAGTACAATCTCTGGGCCGGCCCTGGGTTCGAATGAGCCCTACCATCGGTGCTATAACAAATACTTTTGCCGATAAAACAAATGATTCTCGTTACGACGGTACTTTTACTACGGTTTATCGTGCAAATATCGACAGAGAACCCGCCATTTCGGGACCTGTATATAATGCAAACGGCCTGGAGGTGCAGGCTGGTGATGCGATACTTACCTTCCTTGATGAAGATGATCCAGCTATCGATTACTCTCTTCCCCCAGAAGAGGGTGCGAATGTTGGTGCGGGTGTATTACCCGGCAGATCTGACTTTGTGATAGGCCCGAGCGAAATAAGCAGAATCGTATATCCGGGACTTTGGAAACTGGGTACCTACCGCACCGATAATGGAGCCGGTTTAGGAGAGCCGAATGCCGCGAGCACCCGTCCCTTTAACATCGCCAAATTCTCAGAGCTCTTCTTTATCGCGGCCGAAGCGGCTGTGAAGGGAGCAACCACAAGTTCTACTTCTGCAGGCGAGGGTTATGGAGCAACGGATGGAAGCGCGTATGGGCTTATTAATGTTATCCGTGCACGTGCCGGTAACTGGCGCTGGGACAACAGTGAAAACCAGGCCAGGGTAGAAGACAACAGCGCTGCTATGATTGCCGCTACGCCCGGAACGATAACGATCGATTATATTTTGGAAGAGCGCTCGCGCGAATATTTCGGCGAAGGTTACCGGTGGTACGACCTTATCCGCACTCAGAAATGGGAAGAGTTTGCCGGTACTTACCAAATAGCCGGAAGTAACTATGGCGACCATGACGCGCAAACGGTAACGCGTAATATACAACCTTATCACTACCTGCGGCCTATTCCGCAAGGACAGCTTGACGCTCTGCAGATGAGTGCCGCAGAAAAAGAAGCATACCAAAATCCGGGATATTAAGTGTCATAAACCCGAGAGTGATAGATTTATTTCTGAATCAACTCCCTGAATGAAACACCCTGCCTCAGAATAGATCGTTTTTATTCTGAGGCAGTTTTTTTATGGGCTTTACACAGCAAATTATTTACTCTGACCTTGTAGAAACCGCCCGGCTGTTCCCGGCATGCGGGTGTCACCGCTGTGGCATGAGGCAATGGCTTTCCTGCGTGTTGAGTTACTTTTTTCTTTTTCATTTTATTTAATGTATGTAGCGGTTACAACAACAGGAGGGTAGCGTAGGGCTTTCAGAAGGCTGTTATGCCGATGGTTGCGTAGTATTCTTGCAACTGAAAACCAACCCATACATCTAACCCAATATTCTCTTACCGATATGAAAGCACTATTCAAGTCGAAGTTGATGATGTATCTTAAACCTGTTTTTGCATTTCTGGTGTTAACTATATTTACGGTACCGTTTTCACACGCCGAAGATGGCCACCGCCTTTGGCTGAGATATGACCAGATTACGGATGAAGAAGTGCTGGAGGGATACAGCTCTCTGCTTCAGGAGGTCGTTATTCAAGGCAACTCACCAACCCTATCGGCCATCCGGGAGGAACTTCAAAAAGGGCTGAGCGGATTATTGGGCCGGCCGGTTACCTTTAACGATTCTGTTTCCGGAAGCGGGGCTTTGGTTGTAGGTACGCCGGAAAGTTCGGATGCTATCGCTTCATTGGATCTGGGAGATCGGTTAACTGCTCTGGGTAAGGAAGGGTTTCTGATTGAAAGACAACAG
>CALJMB010000302.1 GCA_937982515.1 uncultured Balneolaceae bacterium | reverse complement strand
AATAACGAAATAAAAAAAGAAAAATCCCGGGAGATCAATCCCGGGATTTATAATGCTTTAGGTTTCAGCATTTAGGAGTGACTAGTTGACTAACTAGATTAGGGTCTTTCATAAGACATTTTATCGTCCTTGTATTAACAAGAGCATCTCGGAGGCCATTTGTTACAAAATTTTTTAACTTTTTTTTATTTCATGCTAAAAACCCCATATTTAGCCTATGGAAGCTGCTTTTATACATACTCCGCTAGGATTACTCCGGCTGTCAGCCAGTGAAAACGGACTCATATCTATCCAATTTCGGAGCGAATTGAGCGCGCCGGCCGGCCCGGGCGTGTCCCACCCGGTTCTGAAAGAGACCGTACGGCAGCTTACCGCCTACTTTGAAGGGAAGCTGACGGCATTCGATCTGCCGCTTGCTCCCCCGGGAACGGCTTTTCAACAGCGGGTATGGGAAGCTCTGCAGGAAATCCCATTCGGCCACACAATGACGTACATGGAGCTCTCAAAAAAACTTGGCGATGCCAAAGCGATCCGCGCCGTCGGGAGAGCTAACGGGCAAAACTGCATTCCCATCGTCATTCCCTGCCACCGTGTCATCGGCTCGGATAATAAACTCATAGGATACGCCGGCGGTATAGAACGCAAACAACAGCTTTTGCAACATGAAGGGGCTTTGCTGCTGTAAGTACTTAGGATGCAGCGACATTCAGCCTGGCCATGGGAATTTGTAATCGTATCTAACCGTGACAGGGTTTCAAACCCTGTCACGGTTGAGATGGGAAGCATCACTCTGCGTCTCTTACATAGTGCTGGCATACTGCTATAATGCGATATTATATTCTTAACAAATCAATCCTGATAATGCGTACATTTCTTTCTCTTTTATTATTCTGCGCCCTCGGCTTTGCACCTGCTCTTACTGCTCAGGCGCAGATTCAGGAAGCGCCGGACCGCACGGAAGGCGAAGGGCCGTTCGGCCGCCTGATCATACGCGGCGTAACGCTGGTTGACGGTACCGGCTCTCCGCCGCTCGGGCCTGTAGATATCGTTGTTGAAGGCCATACAATAACCTCCATACGCACCGTTGGATATCCCGGCCTGCCCATAGACGAGGCCAGGCGGCCTGAGGCCGGGCCGGATACCAAAGTCATCGATGCGGAAGGCATGTACCTGCTCCCCGGCTTTATAGATATGCACGCCCATACCGGAGGATCGGCCCAGGGTACGCCGGCCGAGTATGTCTATAAACTTTGGCTGGCACACGGCATCACCACCGTTCGGGAACCGGGTTCGTTTAACGGGATGGACTGGACCTTGCGGCAAAAAGAACGCAGCAGGAAGAATGAGATCGCCGCACCGCGTATCTTCTCTTATATAGGGTTTGGTATGGGGACCGATGAATCCATCACCACTCCCAAGCAGGCGCGCGACTGGGTGCGTATGATCCACAAAAAGGGAGCTGACGGAATTAAGTTCTTCGGCGCCCCCCGGCCGGTATACGCCGCTGCCATAGACGAAGCCAACAAACGGGGCCTGGGCACCATGACCCATCACGCCCAGACACGGGTGGTCTACAATAACGCCCTGGAATCGGCCAGGCTGGGATTGACCAGCATCACCCACTGGTACGGCATTCCCGAGGCGTTGTTTGATGATCAGACCATCCAGAATTATCCCCCCGATTACAACTACAACAACGAACAGCACCGGTTTGAAGAAGCCGGCAAATTGTGGAAGCAGGCGGCGGAACCGGGCAGCCGGAAATGGAATGAGGTAATGGATGAAATGCTCCGGCTTGACGTCACACTCAACCCTACCTTCACTATCTACGAGGCCAGCCGGGATCTTTCGGCACAACGGCGCGCCGAGTGGCATGAGAAGTATACCCTCCCCTCACTCTGGGAGTTTTACAAGCCTAATCTCAAATCGCACGGCTCCTACTGGCTGGACTGGGGCACCGAACAGGAGATTGCGTGGAAAGAGAACTACCGGCTGTGGATGCGGTTCGTCAACGAGTTTAAAAACAGAGGCGGACGTGTAACGCTCGGCTCCGATGCCGGTTATATTTACAAATTGTATGGTTTCGGGTACATACAGGAAATGGAATTGTTGAGGGAAGCCGGCTTCCACCCTCTTGAGATATTTCAGTCGGCCTCGCTGAAAGCGGCCGAAGTGCTGAATATAGACGACATAACCGGCACTATCGAGGCAGGCAAACGGGCCGATATGGTTATTGTGGATGCCAACCCGCTGGCCAACCTGAAGGTGCTTTACGGCACCGGCGCCATTCACGTAAATGAGCAGAATGAGCCTGTGCGTATCGGCGGCGTCAGGTACACCATCAAAGACGGGATTGTGTACGACGCAAAACAGCTGCTGCACGATGTAGAAGCGATGGTGGAAAAGGCCAAACAGAAAAAGAACTACAAGATCACCCAGCCGGGGCTGGATTATTGATTAAGGCCGGATAGCTCAAAAAAGACATGGCCTGGCCTTAGAGACCCGTAATGTCTGGAAGGGTTGCCCATCCCAGGCCGGATGGAGTAGTGTTACTGAAGATATCCACCTGGAACCAGTGTACATTTCACGATTAACTTTTAACTCTATCGGCCTGTTGTGCCCGGTATCACCCTGACAGGGTTTGGAACCCTGTCAGGGTGATACCGGAGACAGGTTTTTCTATTTTTAGCTACAGTCCGCCTGTAGGTATAACTACACAGCCGCTGTAGTGGAAAACCTTATGATGTGGGAAGTCTCCAGACTTCCCACATCATGGTCATGGCAACCCGCATCACGGTCATGGCAACAGGCCTTGTTCCGGGAGAACAGGATCCAGCCTGCACGCAGAAAACTGCAGGTGCCGTTTTCTATCCCAAATTCGCCTGAAAATAGTTTATCTGTTTTTGATTTTTTTGCTACCTTAATTTTCAAATAACTTCGGGCGAAGCAAAATATTTTCAATGGGTTTACATATTCGGGGATTACTTTCCTTACAAATACTTTTGCTGACATCCTGCAGCGCTTATAAACTGGATTCCGCCCAGGCCTCGTTGCGTACCTCCTTTGCCTCGCGTAACTATTCCGGTTCTGTCGCTTTGCTTGATAAGATGGAATCGGCCCGGGTATACAAAAACAAAGATGCCGTACTGCTCAACCTTGAGCAGGGAACGGCCAATCATTTCGCCGGTAACTACCACCAGAGCAACCGGCACTTTACCAGAGCTGAAGACCACATCGACTTTCTCTTCTCCAAAAGCATCAGCCGGGCCATTAAATCGTTCATCAACAACGACAATACGCTCGATTATAACGGGGAGGATTATGAGGATATCTACCTCAACATTTTTAAAGCTCTTAATTACATCCACCTGGATAATCTGGAATCGGCCCTGGTAGAGGCCCGGCGGATAGCCTTTAAGCTGACTCAACTCAATATAAAATATAATGGCCTGGCAGAAGCCTTGTCAAAGGCAGACACTACCGGCCACGCCAGCTGGGAGCCGGGCAAAACTAATGTCCGGAACAGCGCGTACGGCCACTACCTGGCAACCATACTCTACGCCAAAACCAACAAACCAGACGATGCCCGGATTGAATATGAAAAGCTGCTCAAAGCGTTTGAAGACCAGTCTTCCATCTACACCTTTTCCCCACCGGAACGCTCGCGGCTTCAGGCCATAACACAGCCGGAAAGGTACAACGTGCTGGTTAACTGTTTTAGCGGTCGCTCACTACAGAAAGTGCAGAACGATGTGCGTCTTTATCTGGATGAGGCGGATCTCTATCTGAAGTTCTCGCTCCCCAGCCTGGAGATGTATGAAACACAGGTGCAAAAAGTTGAAGTCGTCATCAATGACACATTGCGTAAAAGAGTGGACCTCATTGAAGAAATGGACATAGTAGCCCGGGATGTTTACCGGGTGAAACAACCTATCATCTATGCCAGAACAATGGTTCGCGCGCTCCTTAAAGCGACCGGCACCAACGCCCTGAGCAGGCAGCTGGGGAAAAAAGATGAGACGCTTGGCAGCCTGTCCAACCTCCTGGGCAAAATTGGCCAGGAAGTTACCGAAAAAGCAGACCTGCGTGGCTGGCAGACCCTGCCCGGCAAAGCCTACGTCACCGTACTGAATCTGCCTCCGGGCCAACACAACCTAACCATTAACTACTTTTCGTCCGGCAACAGAATCCTGTTCTCAGAATCCCGGCTCCTGGAAGTTACCGGCCGGCACTCGCTCGAACTGGTAGAATCTCTTTACTGGAACTAAATCCCGAATCATGATGAAACCGAAATACCAACTGTTATACACCCGCATAGTTGTCCTGCTCTGCCTCTCTGCCTGCGCATGCAGTTCACAGAAGAGTTTTTCCGGCAACGGCCTGCCCGCCTGGGCCGACCACCCCGGCAAGGCCTACGATGAAAACGAGTATCTGTTAGCCGTAGGCAGCGGCAACACGCTTAAAGAAGCCCATGACGATGCGCTAGGCAACCTCGCCCGCATCTTCCGGGCCGATATCAATGCCTCGCAGGAGCTGATTGACGAATTTATTGAAACTTCCAGGAATGACGAATTCTCTTCCGAACA
>CALJMB010000301.1 GCA_937982515.1 uncultured Balneolaceae bacterium | reverse complement strand
GGCAGTGGGCAGTGGGCAGTGGGCAGGAGGCGCTGTCCGGATCCGGGGAGACGGGTCGCGCCCGGCCGCAGAATTGTAGGGCGGGCGGCTTTTCCCAACGATTCTACGATTGTACAGTTCTGCGCTTCTACCCCCTCCTGAATTCGGAATTCAGAATTTAATGGCGCGAGCGTCCGCTCGTGCCCCTTCGGCCAAGAGCACGAACGGACGTTCGCGCTATACCTCAGAAGAACCGGGCAGCCTGTCCGGCCACTGACGGATCCGCTCACGCTATACCTTAGTAGAAGGTAACGGCCCTCCCTTAGCGAAGGAGGGGGATTGAGAAAGAGGTGTCCCGTCCCGATAAGCTCTCCGTATAAAGGCGGACGGAGGCACAGGCTGTGTTGTTTCAGAACCATAACCCACCGGCATTTAGATTGCGGCCCCCATAATTCTCCGCTTCCCATCCGTTGTTTTTAGCCCACAATCCTGTGCACAAGTATGCAGAATGAAACGCATGATAGTGGAGGAGGGTTGACTAATATCAAGAGTTTTTTCTGCCAAATATCAAGGGATAAAAGATTGAAACGTGGTAGTTTATTGTTAAATAAATAAACGGTCGAAGACCTGATTACACAGCCATTACAAGATGGGAGTGTATAGTAACAGGAAACGGAAAATTCAGATTAGTCTTACTAACCCAGGAGGAAGTAATTATGCAAACACATCACAAAGGCATCCACCACATAACGGCGCTGGCAGGCGATGCTCAGCGTAACGCGGAGTTTTATGTTAAATCGCTGGGTATGCGGCTGGTTAAGAAATCAGTCAACCAGGATGATCCCGGCACTTACCACCTTTTTTATGGCAACGCAAACGGAGACCCCGGTTCCGGGCTCACCTTTTTTCCATGGCCGATGGCGCAGCAGGGCAAGCCGGGAGTGGGAGAGGCGGTAGCTGTTGGATTGGCCGTCCCCTCCGGGTCCATGGGGTTTTGGGCGGAACGGTTCGGCGAGCAGGGCATAGAGTTCGATGGACCTGAAGAGCGATTTGGAAAAACACTTCTGCGCTTTAAAGACCCCGACCTCATGCAGCTTGAGCTGGTGTTTGATGATAAAGTGAACGATGTACCGGGATGGCCGGGAAGTACCGTTCCCGAAGAACACGGCATACGCGGATTCTGGAGTACTACTCTTCGCCTGCGGGAAGCAGAGTCTACGGCAAGAATCCTGGAAGAGTTGTTTGGATTTTCTCTTTCCGGCGAAGATGGAGACCGGCGGCTGTACACCACCGATGCACCTTTCGGAAGCGCCGTCATTATTGAGACAGCCGAACCCGCACCTTCAGCTAATGGCCGCGGCATCATCCACCATGTGGCTTTCCGTGCCAAAGACGATGATGAACTGGCAGAAATGCGGACCAAGGTGCTTGAGATGGGCCTGTACCCATCCGAACACATCGACCGGCACTGGTTCCACTCAGTCTATTTCAGAACGCCGGGGGGTGTTCTGTTCGAGATAGCTACCGACGGCCCCGGCTACGATGTGGATGAAGATGCAGACAAGCTCGGCCAAAAACTGGTACTGCCACCCTGGCTGGAACCGAAGCGGGAAATGATCGAAAACCGCCTGCCGGAAATCAGAGTGTAGGCTATGACGCTGTGTCTATAACTCTCTCCTTCAGGGGAGCTCATTCACACGGTGGCTCCCGTGTGGATGCGAGGGGTGTTCTCGCCGGCAGGCTTTATACTTGTACGTGTGATGTGGGAAGTCTCCAGGCTTCCCACATCACGGTCATGGCAACAGACTTCTCCCCGGAGCATCCCTCAGAATAGCTGCAGAACCTATGCAGCTATTCATCCCTCCTCAAGGGGGAGAGTTTAAAAATGCCTTTTTCCTTATTTAAAACTCGTTTTAAATCATAAATAATAAAATACCACCATCATGTCTCTTTTCCAGGTAGACCCTAATAATCCTTTTAACGGACCTCATCAAAACATCTCGCCCAAAACCTATGGAGCCCCGCTGAACCGGGCCCGGGCAGCTACGATTCTCGTACATGGCCGCGGGGCAACAGCTGAGAGCATGTTTCCGCTGGCTGACGAATTTGCACAACCCGATGTGCATTACGTGGCTCCCAGGGCGTCCAATAATACGTGGTATCCCTATTCCTTCCTGGCACCGACCGACAGGAACGAGCCGGGCATCTCTTCAGGATTACAGGTGTTGTACGACACCCTGAGCGGGTTGATGGATGAGGGAATGGATCCTGAGCGGATTATGCTGGTGGGTTTTTCACAGGGGGCCTGCCTGGCTACGGAGTTCGTTGCCCGCCACCCCCGAAAACTGGGCGGGGTAGCAGCCTTCAGCGGCGGACTGATTGGCCCGGAGGTACAGCCCGACAGATACAGTGGCTCTGTAGAGCAGACGCCCGTCTTTCTGGGATGCAGCGATATCGATGCTCATATCCCTAAGGAGCGGGTAGATGAGACGGAAGAGGTCTTTCAAAAGCTGAACGGTGATGTCACCAAGCGTATCTACAGGGGAATGGGACATACCGTAAATGAAGACGAGATAAAATTTGTGCGTGGTATGATGGCACATATGCTAAACAGCTGATTTCAACAGGGCAGGTATTCACAGGAGGCCAAGAGGCAGCAGAGCTATAAGGCGCATTATTATTTAAACCAAGAAAAATAAACCATTAACCTGATTATTGTATTATGGAACATTCAAATTATTACAACGAACCTGGTCCGGTAAAATATTGGTACCTGCCACTTATATTGGGGCTCATTTTTATAGCTGCAGGGGTATGGGTGATATTCACACCGGTAGAGTCGTATCTGGCTCTTTCCATACTGTTCGCCATTACTTTTCTGATTTCGGGTATTATTGGTATCAGCTATGCTGTCTCAAACCGTAATATCCTGTCGGGCTGGGGATGGTCTCTGGCGGCCGGCATCGCGGAACTTCTGATCGGTATCCTGTTGATCGCCCGGTTAGAGTTTACCGTGGTTATACTCGCTTTATTTGTGGGTTTTGCCGTCCTGTTCCGGTCTGTTATGGCCGTGATCTGGTCATTTGAATTTAAAAAGCTGGAAGTACCCGGCTGGGGCAGCTTGCTCGCATTAGGCATTCTGGGGGTACTGTTAGCCCTGATACTGCTTTGGAATCCTATTCTGGCCGGCCTGACGGTGGTAGCTTATACTTCTGCGGCGTTTGTGGTAACAGGCGGATTCCAGGTTTATCTGTCATTTCAGTTGAGGAAGTTTAGCAGGTAGCCTGTATCTGGCAATGCATTTTTCCCGATCTGTAATCTTGATTAATGTCAAGGCCATTACTTATTAAATATCAATGAAACATTACGGCAATCGGGATAGATTAATAAGTGAAATGAAACCCAAATTATAATACACGATTGAGGTAATAACATGATCGCCACAAAAGAAAGAGTCGAGGATATGAAAGTAGATATTGGAATCAGCGAAGGGAGCCGGAAAGCGATTGCAGATGCCCTGAGCCAGGTATTAGCCGACAGCTACACGCTGTATCTGAAAACCCAGAACTACCACTGGAATGTAACAGGAACATTATTTTATCCCCTGCATGAACAGTTTGAGGAACAGTACTCCGAATTAGCCGATGCCATTGACGAAATAGCCGAAAGGATACGGGCACTGGGTTTCCGGGCGCCGGGTACATACAAAGAGTTCCAACAGCTTACGTCCATTGAAGAAGAGACAGACCATCCGGAAGCTATGGAGATGGTAAGGCGTCTGGCCGCAGATAATGAACAAGTGCTGCGGACAGTGCGGGAAGCCTTAAAGCCGGCGGATGAGGCTGATGATGAAGCGACCATGGACTTGCTTACGCAGCGACTGAGTATCCATTCTAAAACCGCGTGGATGCTGCGCAGCCATCTGGCATCATAGCATTTCAGATAGTACATCAGAACGATACGTCTCTAAAAAAGATATGGAAGAGAAACTGCGGGCGTCTAAGAGGCTGTTGAGCGGCTCGCAGTAATGGCCGGTTGCACTACAAGGTTGTCGTTGGCACACATAAACGAACATTCGGCCGTACACAACAAGCTGAACGAACTGTAAAGCTATATAAATATAAAGGTGAATATTATGAAACGCTTAGATAATAAAGTAGCTGTAATTACCGGAGGATCTGGTGGAATGGGATCTGTCCATGCTCAATTATTTGTTGAAGAAGGTGCCAGAGTAATTATTGCAGATTTAGATTCTGATAACGGAGAAAAACTGGCATCGGAACTGGGAGAAAACGCCCGTTTTATAAAACTGGATGTGACAGATGCGGAAAGCTGGAGAAATCTCGTACAAGAAACAGAACGCCTGTTCGGCCCCATAAACATCCTGGTAAATAATGCAGGGGTTGCAATTACAAAACCTTACCTGGAAACCAGTGTGGAAGAATATAAAAATATTATCTCGGTAAATCAGGACGGCATTTACATAGGCATGCAAGAGGTATATCCATCGATGAAGAAAGCAGGCAGCGGGTCTATTATTAATGTCTCCTCTACAGCCGGGCTCACAGGCGTGGAGAGCCAGACGGCTTATGGAACCTCCAAGTTTGCCGTAAGAGGTATGACCAAACACGCCGCCCTTGAATTTGCCAAAGATAACATCCGGGTCAACTCGATACATCCCGGCGCGATTAAAACCGCCATGCTGGATCAGGAAGATACGAGAACCATCCTTGAAGCTCTTGAGAAAAAAATACCGTTGGGGAGGGTTGCGGAACCCATTGAAGTCTCATACCTGGTATTGTTTTTAGCTTCAGATGAATCGAGCTATTCTACCGGAGCTGAGTTTGTCATTGACGGTGGTTTGTCGCAACAACTTTAAAGAAAAAACAGGGCCTAAAAAAGGAGACCTGGGGACAGATCTCCTTTTTTATGGACTCCATTTCGCAGTGGCGCCACAGAACCGTCCGGCGGCCCAGGGCGGCAGGATCGGAGGCCGGACGAGTAACTAAGCCAGGAAAGGACTTGCCTCTCCTATAGGGACAGGGCTGTTGCGTTCTCGAATGAACGCTCATCTCGTACCGACAGGGTATAACGCGAATAGCCTGTACCCCGGTATCACCCTGACAGGGTTTAGAACCCTGTCAGGGTGATACCGGGCTGCTCCATCCGCCTGCAGGCCGCAGGTTGCCCGGCAAAGCATATAGACACGATGGCAACTACAAGCAGAACTCAACAGTTTAAGCACCCTATATACTCACTGGGTGAGGCGTCTGTTCTGTCGGCGGTTTGTACCGATACATACACGTAAAGTGGCTCATCTGCCAGATCTTCCGGTACGGGTAACAAGGCCGTCTCATCCATCCGGTTCGCTCCGTTGATCCGGTAAAAGATCTCATTGTGCTCCGGTGCAATAGCCAGCAGCAACACCCTGTCGTCCCCGAGGGCACCCGTAACCCCGCTGTTGTCGGTCCAGCTGAAGCGGATAGCTCCGGCGCCGGCGCGCTCCGCTTTGGCATCCCGCAGGCCCTCCAGCTCACCCTTTGACAGTACCAGTTTTTCATAATCCACCTCAAAACCGTTCCCCGTTTCCGCTACAGCCGATGTTTTGTTATACGAAACACATGCATTGTAGGCCGTTTTCCCCTTATCTGTGATGATGGAATGCTTCACAAAAGGCAGCAGTAACGAGCCGAGGGAGGCGGCGACGCCAAAACTGTTTTTAGCGGCGAGCTGTTTTTTTGTATTGGGATGCCGGACGGTTTTAGGCCTGGATTTGATATATACCGTATCGCCGCGCTTCGAGGCGACCACCGGCCCTATCTTTCCCTGAAACGCCCCGAGAATCCCGCCTTTGAGTCGTGCCATGATGTTCTCCTTGTGATTAATGGTTTAAATGTAACAAACATGCTCTCTTTCTATCTCTTTAAAATCTCCGGGTTTGACGGAACCCCGGAGGTTTGGCCCGGCCGGAAACTATCCGGTTGCATCAGCTTCACAAACCGGTATAACCTTGCTCTTACTGTAACCAATATAATATCGGTACAACCCCGTATCAAGTTTGTATCAACTGCGTCTATAAACGGTGTTTATACGGAGTTCATACGGAGACTATACGGAGTTGATACGTAGTTCAAGCGAGTAAAATATGAATGATTCATATAGAAGTTACGGAGGGTAATCAGGCAGTAACACGGTTTCCATTTTATGATGTCGGTATAATTGCCCCGGCCTTCAGGCCGGGGTAAAGAAGATGTCCAGACAGAAAGGGCTAAAGCCCTGTTTCTTTTCATGGTTCATGGCAACCCCCGGCTTAAAAGCCGGGGCCATTAGGTCTTTAGACCGGGACTATGAGAAATAAGGCTTGGCACCTTTATAAGGACATCATGCGTTGGCTTTCGTATAACCTGACTGCAATTCTCACAGGCTTTTTATTGAGATTTATCAAGGGTTTTTCATACCAAAAATCAATGCAAATGGCAAGGCGGTAAAGTACGTTTGGAACAATCCGGTTGTTCTGAGAACAAAGTAATCCATAGGAAGCTGCCCCGGAGATGTAGGGGTGCACAAACATCCGGAACAGCGTAAGAATGTTTTAACTGGCCCCGAGGCCCCGGGGGTTAATTATAATACGGGAACCAATGTATGATGTCGTCATACCTAAGTTAGGGGCAAGTATCCCGATATCGTGAAATAGAACGCATATAACTACTCAATACATAAAACTCATACCCATGAATTCAGAAATTATACCGGGAGCCAGGTTTCCCGACTTTGAACTCCCCGACCATAACGGAACAGACAGAAAACTTTCTTTTCTGCAAGGTAATGACCCTATGATTTTAACCCTTCACAGAGGTATCTACTGCCCGAAAGACCGGCAGCAACTCCATCAGTTGGTTAAATTTGCACCTCAGTGCCAGGTTGGTTTTGCAAGGCTGGTTTCAATATCGACAGATAATCTTATATTGAGTAACGATCTGCGTTTGGGTGTAGGTGCGAATTGGCCTTTTCTCCACGATACGCAGAAAATTATCCAAAAAGAGCTTGAGATCGAGGAATATACCGATCAGAAGCATAAACCCATGATTCCACATACGTTTGTTTTGAAGCCCGGGCTGATCATCCATAAAATATACAATGGTTATTGGTACTGGGGCAGGCCGTCGACCGCCGAACTTCATCAGGATTTAAGAGAGGTAACCCGGGATATAAGGCCGGATTATAAAATAGATACCGAAGAGATGAGGCAAAAGTGGGAGGATAAAGAACTTCGGAAAAAGGATTTTTATCCCTACGGAAAGTCCTGGGAAAAAGTCTTTGCCGAGATGTCCTGGAGTGTAGACAGATACTGATTTATTAACCATACTTATTGTTTTGATAATCTGAACGTTTATGAAAATAACCCGACTTTATACCGGAGACGATGGAGAGGCTCATTTTGAAGATATGGAAGTGCCACTGAAAGACGCAGGAGAGATCGGAAACCTTTCAGAGATGGAACCGGCAACAGGCATTATCTTTCGTGAGACCGGCCCCGATTATGACTACAACTGGCATAACGCTCCCCGCCGGCAGTATATCATCATGCTGGAAGGGGAGGTGGATATTGAAATCGGGGATGGGACGATACGCCGGTTTGGTCCGGGAGACATCTTGCTGGCCGAGGATACAACCGGGCGCGGCCACATCAGCCGTGCGGTTGATAACCAGCCGAGAAAGTCTGTTTTTATCCCGCTCGAGTAGGGCGTGTGCGCCCTTTGACCGTAACGCGGAGATGCATCCATCAACCCAAAGGCTCGCTGCACGTTAAGCGTCCATACACCTGAATTTTACTTTCAAAGCTGAACGGTCAGAGTTTTGGATACCTTTGCCTTTTCAGGACTTCCCTGTTCCAGTTGCCCTTTATAGCTCCGGCATTGTACGTCGACTTCAGAAAGTCGAGCAACGTCTCATCCGGATCGGCGGCGTCTCTCACCTCCCTGTAAGGCAGGACAAACTCTCCCAGCTCTTCATGAAACCAGGCGCCACCCGGCTTTACAGGTTCTGTGCGATATCCCTCCGGTTCCGGATACATGTAGGAGTAGAAGGCGGCTTCCCCCAGGCCCGTACCCGGCCAGAACCCCGCGCTTGAGAGTTCATGAGAATAGCCTTCCTCCATGACCCAGTCGGGGCAGTTTGGAGCCCCACCGGGATGTTTCGGGGCCGGTTCGCCTGAGAATCGGGTTACCGCCAGGTCGAAGGAACCCCAAAAGAAGTGAACAGGGCTGACTTTGCCTGCGAAACCGGAGCGGAAGCGGGTGAATACTCGGTGGATATGCGTCAGAGCCAGCCAGAAACGGTGTACCGGATCCGCATCGTAACTTGCATGGGCGGCGTCTTCAGGAAACGGGGTGATGGGATCGGGGATCTCTACTGGCTTAGTATAGATATCGGTTTCAAGGTTCAGATTTCGAAGCCGGTTCATTGTTTTATTGTAAAAGTCGGCTACAGACATGGGTTCCAGGTTGAAGGAGAGGCGTTGCCCGTGCACGGTACGGATCTCCAGCCGGTGCTCCCGGAAGTTGAATTCGATTTCGAATCCGCCGGAGGGGTGCGGAATCAGAGAGGTAGTTAATCCCCGGGCGGAAACATACAGGGTAACATGCCAGGAATGGTTAATCCACGGCATGTGTCGTAGCCGTATTTTTCCAATAATCTGGCTCCAGAGATGCAGGGTGTCGAGGGTTTCCTGCCACGCGGAGGGGGCGGGCAGTTCGGGCCAGGAGCTTTGATTATAGGCCGGGGATGTTAGTTGACTCATACAGGGTGAATGTATGCGAATTACTTTTTCAGCACATCCTGAAGCGATTGATCCTTTTCAATGACAGACTTTGCATAGGGACAAAGAGGAATCACTGCAAGTTCATTCTTACGGGCATAGGCTATAGCATGTTCCACCAATGCTTGTCCGATGCCCTGGCCTCTCAATTCATCGGAAACTTCGGTGTGATCGATAATGATTCCCGTATCTCCGGTTTTTGAGTAGGAAAGCTGTGCTTTGACTTCACCCTCCTCTTCGATGAAAAAAGATCCTTTAGATGCTCCGGTTTTATGCTGGATGTTCATAAGGTTGAATGATTATGGTTTAATAAGTTAGTCCCTGAGTCCAAGAAATTCCGTTAGTTCCCTTGCCGCGGCGCCTCCCGCGCGGTTGGCGCCGATGGTGGATGCCGACGGGCCGTAACCAACCAGATGTATCCTCGGGTCTTTTCTGACCTGCGTGGCCAGCCGGCCGGTCATGGTTATGCCGCCATCCTCCCCGCGCAACATAAGCGGCGCCAGGTGATCCAGCGAGCTGCGAAAGCCGGTGCACCAAAGGATGACATCCGCCTGAAGCGTACGCCCGTCATCCCAGCGAACGCCACGCTCGGTGATTTCGCTGAACATCGGTTTTCGTTCAAGTACTCCTCTTTTTTTCATGGCTTCAATTTGCGGTGTTACCGGCAGGCCCGTTACAGAAACAACAGAAGCGGGAGGGAGGCCGTTGCGCACACGTTCCTCAACAAGGGCTACCGCGGCACGTCCATCCTCAAGAGTGAACGGGCCTTCCCGAAATTCCGGAGGCCGGCGGGTTACCCATGTGGTTGTAGTTACCTGTGAAATTTCATCAAGCAGTTGTAGAGCCGATATTCCGGCGCCTACAATGATCACGTGCTGTCCTTCAAACTCCCCGGGAATCTTGTAGTCTTTGGTGTGCAGCTGCCTGCCTTTGAAGCGGTCTGCCCCGGGATATTCGGGAATGTACGGGCTCTCCCACGTGCCCGTAGCATTGATAATACCGCGGCAGGAAAAGTGAGGCCCGTCGGTTTCAACCCTGAAGCGCTCTTCCCGCTCACAAACGGCCATTACTTTGAGGGGCCGGTAAACAGGCAGATCAAATTTCTTTTCATACGCTTCAAAATACGCCGGAACAGCTACACTCGCCTTCACTTCAGTGGCATCGGTATCGACGGCTTCCGAGAAGCGCATACCCGGCAGGTCATGAATACCGTTTACCGTGCTGAGCGTCAGTGAAGGCCAGCGGTGCTGCCATGCGCCCCCGGGCTTCTTGTCCTGATCCAATATTACAAATCCCCGTCCCGGTTCCAGGTTCTGCCTGCGGAGATAGTATGCTGAAGAAAGCCCGGCCTGGCCGGCTCCGATGACCACGATCTCCGTTTTATATATGACGCGCGATACAGGAACGGAATCAACCGTATCACCTGCAGAATTTTTGCCATTTATCATTTAAGGTCATTTATAAAGTTAACCTGCTGAAAAATATTCAGATGTAAAAGAGTCCTTATACGGATTCTATTTCGTGATGTCAACCCAATTACAAAGCTTTCCATAAAGATTTCCTATTGAACAGGTACCTGATTTGATCAGGGGAAACCTGTTTGAAACCGGCAACCGTTCCCCTGTCTCTCCTTCGAAGGCCGGGCTGTTACGTTCTTCTAAAGTTACAGCGCGGACAGGCTACATCTGAACGAGCTTATAGTGGT
>CALJMB010000300.1 GCA_937982515.1 uncultured Balneolaceae bacterium | reverse complement strand
GCGGTTGCAGAGGAACGAATATAAAGTTCAATTGCAGAAAAACAAAAAAGATTCCATTTTTTCAAAAACTTTGTAACAATCACTCCCTTAGAAGATCCTGTATATGAACCTCAGATCTTAACAGCCCGTAAGTTGGCAGGGATTCCGGAAAGAGGACGAAGGGTATATTTGCTGACTAACAACCGTTGCACTGATAACCTAAAACATAGGGGGCCATGAAATCTCTATTCTTAAGTATTCTTACATGTTTCATTCTTCTGCTTGCTATAGTGGGCAGCCCGCAAGAGGCAAAAGGACAAACGGTTTATAAACAGGAGCAAGGTTTTTTTACCCCTGTTCTGTCTTCATTTTACTTGAGAGGAGGCAGCGTCGAATCCACCCAAAAGATCGGGCCGGCGGTAGGCTACCGTATCAACCAGCATATAGATGTTTCCCTGCATGCAGAGTACCTGTCTGCCGAAGCAAAGGAGTTTAACTTGCAAAACTACGACTTCTCCCTGTTGAACATCGGCCTGACAGGCGGCTATACACAAGACCTTTCCAAAATAAAACTACGGGCAGAGGCGGGTGTGTACCGGGCTTTTAACCTGTCAACAAGTGAGAATACCGCTCCTGAACCCGAATCGGTCTCAGCCCGGTTATATGCAGGGATCTATTACCCGTTGACCATTTCAAAAAGAATATCCCTTTTCCCCAATGCAGGGTTGGCAGCCACCACCGGGACCTATCGCATGCCCGGCATTTCAACAGAGTTGACACAGTATTCTGATGGCTTTCTTATGGGGCCGCAACTGGGACTGGATATGAATATTGAGTTTCCCTCAGGTTTAATTTTTACGATAAGCCCTGAAATCATGATTAATTATAGCCCGGTTCATAGTACCTCTGATACCGACTTTTCCCTGAGGTTTATCATAAATTTTTGATTATTGATGATAAAATATCTGATTTTCACACTGTTTTTATTTTGTCCATTAGTTAGTCAAGCTCAGGAAACTTCAAGAGCCGGTTTAGGCTTTATCCATAATTATTTTCCAGACTTAAGACTTAATGAAGATCATTTTAAAGGCGCTTCTTCTTATACAATAAAAATCAATCATTATGAGGGGGATTTCCTTCCCGTTGAATATGGTGCACATATGACGTTCGGATATCATCAAACCATTTCCTTCTCATACGGCCTTTCATTTGCTATTGTAATGTTCCCTTCCAAACCACTGGTTTTAAAGGCAGGGGCAAGTTTAGACAAGGTTAAGATGAAAGAAACCCGAAGTGAATTTTTCATAGGGGGCAGATTTGAGGATGATAGCCACGAGTCGCTGAAGCCTTTTTTAGAACTGGATATAAAATTAGACAAGTCTTTATCGCTGATTTTTCAAGCGAGTTACAGGTTCCTTAGAAGCGAGACAGAGTATGTTACAGATATTGTAACAAAGATAACAGAAAGTGGGAGTTTAGATGAATATTTGATACTTGACGAGAAGCAGTCTTACTATGGTGCTGGGTTTAACTATGGTTTTGGTTTACAAGTTAATTTTTAAATAAGGGCCCCGCATGGCCTGTAACTGCTATGATAAGAACATTCGCACGTTGGACGGTTAGCCTATATTGCTTAGTCTGTATTGCCAGTTGTAACAATAACTCAGGAAGTGAAGAGTTGATTGCTATAAATAGAGAGTGGGAAGCCGCCGAAGGGTCTCATTTGAAAGATAATGAGGAAGCCTACCTGAATATTTCTGAGAACTGGCTGTTCTTATACGGCCCACATCCCAACCCTCAGCAAGATTGCCTGGACAAACTTGAGTTTGGGCTGAATAAAGGAGAGGCCAATACACATACGCTGTATAATCCTCTGTTTCCTGATCAGCAGTTTGTCCTTGCTGTTACAAAAGAATCAGACGGCATGATAAGATTCCATGTCAGCAATGATGAGTCGAATTTTTATGTGATAGCTCAGAAGCAGTCTTTTGACGAGCGTAAACTTACGCTCTGTACTCAATAAACTAACGTGAGTTTGAGATAAGAATACCACATAAAGGCGAGTAGAACTCTCCCCTCAAGGGGAGAGTTATACGTGCCTTTTTTATCTTAAACCCGCTTTAAACTAATTCCTGCAAATAAAGTATCAATTACTAAAACGCATAGCTCAGTCCAAACCAGAGTGCCGCTGACCTGTTACGAACAGTGATCGCCTCATCAGAATACGAGGTAAAGGTATCAAAATTAATTCTGTATCCTGCGGACAGGCGAACGGGAGAAAAATGAGCCAATTCCAATCCCGCTCCCAGGGAAACCCCGCCTGTAACTCTGTTATACTCCTCAAACACCGCTCTTTCATAGCTGCCGGAACCGGTATCCTCTATGGTGCGGGAAAGAAGAAAGTCGAGTCTCGGCCCGGCCTCCAGATAGGGAGCCAGCCGCCATGAGGCCGGTTTGATCCGGGCCAGCACGGGCAGGGTGAGGTACTCCAGCTGTATCCTGGATCCACCCGTTGATCCCCAGCGAGAGAAAAATGTGGTAAGATCTCTTTTATATCCCCGGTGCACCCACCCCGGCTCTGCCGTTATTGTGAGCCAGCGGAATATGTCCCATTCTGCCATCAGACTAATATCCGTTGCAAGACGGGCGTCCACCCGATCATAAGCATTGCCGCTGCCCTGGTATATAAACACCGCTCCGGATGCGCTGTAACCTACTCTCAATCCATAGCGATCCGGGCTTTGAGCCTGTGCAATAGTAGAAAATAGACCAACAAGTAGTAGTAAAAACAGAATTAGCTTTTTCATGTCAGAAATCATTTATTTAGTGATCAAGCCATTGAATATAAAGAGCTTAAACTAGTTTTTCTATTATTGCTGTTATGCATAGAACGATCTTGTATGAGGTTACAACTGATTAGCTTGCTGAAATACAACACTGGAGCTTTTAGTGAATTGATTTTTGGATTTCAAGAGCAATACTGGCTTTTTACACAAGCATTGTCCGGTTTACAACTCGATGCAAATCCTCTCAGGGATGATAGGAAACGAAAAAATGCTCATTGCAATACAACGAAAATAAACGGGAGTTAACCATGCACAAACTATACTTAACCATACTGGCTTTTTGGGTGATGCCGGCACTTCTGCCTGCACAAGATCTTACCCCAAAGTGGGATGAACTGACCGCTTCGCAGTGGGAGGAAGCGATGATCCGATCCGACTCAACCTGTATCCTCGCCCTGGGTATACTGGAGAAGCACGGTCCGCATCTGCCCATGGGCTCAGATATCATAGCGGCGCGGAACTATGCGCTGGGGGCGGCTCAAAAGGAATACGCCGTGGTATTTCCGGAGTTTTATTTCGGGCAGATCTATGAAGCCAAACACCTCCCCGGTACTTTTGCCCTGCCTTCCGACCTGGTGTGGGACATCCTGAAAGCCACACTGGATG
>CALJMB010000299.1 GCA_937982515.1 uncultured Balneolaceae bacterium | reverse complement strand
CTCCCCTCAAACCATCTCCATCTCCTGCCCCAAAACCTCCCTCGCCCGTTTCCTCCCCACCTCCATCAACGCATTCACATTGGCGTTATCAAAATTCAGCGCGCTGCCCAGCGGCTCTTTGGGGGCGATGATCAGCGGCTCAATGTATGCATAGGGAATGCCATTGGGGCGTTTGAGCACGGCCTGCTGAGCTTCGGCCTGTTGCACCAGCCCATTGATGGTAAGAAAGCGCTCGATATCCTCCTGAAAGATTTCATCGAGCATGATATAGAGCGCCCGGAAAGCGATGGTGATAATGTCACGGGCTTCCTCGCGTTCGGGTACCGCGCCGATGGGATTGGTGGGGATGATGACGATCCGGTCCGGGTTGTGGGGCAGCACCTCACGGATCGGTGAAATGTCGCGCAGTCCCCCATCCACGCACTGATAGTCGCCGATCTGCACGGGATTAAAGACGGCCGGGATGGCCGTGGAGGCCAGTATCCGCTTAATGTCCATAGCGTCTACAGTGTAGCCCCCGGAGGCGGGTAGGATGGCCCGCACGTACTCTCCGGTCTCCAGTTTCACGAAACCAAAATAGAAAGGGGTGCGGACGGGCCTGCCCAGAAAGTGCTTTTCCATGAGCTCCCGGAGCGGGGCGTTGTCAAACTTTGAGATGGGCGGGCGGCTCAGGCCTATTTTGTAGGTCAGGTACCGGCGGGCCAGCCCGAACAGCGATTGTTCTTTAAATACCTGTCCGGGAGTAAGCTTCTGCCAGATATCTACCAGCTGGTCAAACTGATCCGTTGCCAGCATAGTACCGTTCAGCGAACCTACGCTGATGCCGCTGATTACATCAAACTGGTAGCCTTCTTCTTTCAATACTTGTAACACACCTACCTGAAAGGCTCCTTTAGCCCCGCCGCCGGAAAGGACGAGGGCGGTTTTGGATTTGGTGTTGTTATTCATTGTGCTATCCTCCTGTGTATTATGTTTACTGCAGCCATATTAATTCTTGCCTTTTTGTTTCATCAACCTGACCCACTCTTTGGAAGGGGCAAATTCAAATTCCCCATTCAGCCATTCTATATACCGTATCGTACCAAAGTCCGGCAGAACTGCCGGCTCACTGCTGTAAAACATTTCCAGAAAAGCTTCCACCAGCTGCTTGTTAAAGTCAAATTGTACCAGATCTTGTCTGCGGCCGGTGTGGCCGGCTATCTGCCGGATAAACTGATCCTCGGGAAACCGGGGATACATCAGGCTTTTTATATACTCCAGCAGGGTATGATCCAGTATATGTACCAAGTACTCAAACCCTGTTTGCAGTCTGTTCACAGTATCACGCGAGTCCAGCAGCTTAAAAATACAGGAACGACCATAGTATGCATCGCCCGGATGATCGTTCTCCGACTCGGTTGTCAGGTAGCGCAGGTACTGAACTACGGGGGAACCAGGGCGGGTATCCAGTCGGCCCTCGTCTTTCATGAGTTGATAGGTCAATTCTTTGTAAAAGTCCGGGGAGAGACGGAACCGGCGCTCTCCGGAGCTTTTATGGTGACTGCCATTGTTGCTTTCGGGTTTCATAACACACCTCTCATCGGTTTAGAGCTTGTGGGGGCCTGAGTTGTTATTTTGCAGTTTGAAACTTTCCTGTAAGCATTAACATCCTCTCCCGTAAGGATCGTCTCCCTATACCGTAAGGATATTCCGACTATCCCGTAAGGATTGTCACCTTATGCCGTAAGGATAATCGGATTATACCGTAAGGATATTTGGTCTATGCCGTAAGGATGTTGCATTAAAACAGGTAAGGACCCGCCTTCCCCCGCAGAGGAGAGAAGACGGGCCTTACGCCAGGAGGTCTGATGGTTAACCGTCAGGTTAGCCTGCTCCGGTCACGGTCAGCTCGTGTGAGAGCGCACCAGTGCGAACCTCGCCGGTTTGATTAATAATGCTCCGCACTTCCAACCGATAGGTGCCCGCAGGCAGCTCCGGGTTCAGGAAGATGAGCTCGCCGGGCTTGTTGCGCAACATCCTCGACTCTACCCGGGTGGCAGTGCTATCAGTGGTGTTGACGAAGAATACGCCCTGGTTAGCATCCTCCTCATCGAACTTGAGGTGGGAGCCGGTGATTCGCGCGCCCAGACCGGCAGAAATCATATCGTTCTGGGTCTCGCTGGAGTTGTCGTAGTAGTGGCGCAACACCGGAAGGAGCTCGCGGGGTGCGATCTTCTCCACAGCAATCTCCCCGTTCTGCGGACGCATGCGCACTCCGGGACTGGTGTTGACCTTCGTAGAGTGGCGGGCCGGATCAAAACGGTCCTCCTCACCGATGAATACCCCGCTCATGCCGGGGCTAAAATTAGCCAGCGGGGTGTTGACGTTGTGGCCCTGGAAGACCAGCCCCCGGATGGTGCGGGTGATCTCCTCGAAGTTGGCCAGCGCCTCGGCCGTGGTAATGGTCGAGCCCTCGCGGGTCATCTGCTCGACCACGTCTTCAATAGTGTAGGTTTGCGGATTGATGCTGACGGCCATGTAGTCGTCAGGATCTGGTGTGATGTGATTTGGCACCAGATAATATTGTAAAGCCATGATAAGCCTCCAATATTTTAGTGTTATTGTTGTTCCGGAGGCAGCGGTCTTATACCCAAGCCAACGATTCATGCCAAAGGATATGGAAGACCAGGATCAGCCCTGCCTGCCTCCGGGGTTATGATTATACAAGACCCGATACTTCCGGTCTTATATAACAGACTACTTTGCAGGCTATTCCTTACAAAAAAAATTCACTTTTTTTATGAATCGATCTCTGTGGGCTGTAAAAGGGGATGTATATTGGGGAAAAGCGCTGAGCTTGAGGAGGTTCTATCTTTAAAAGAGCCTTAACGCTGCCTCCGTCAGCCGGTACCCGGACACTGGTGTTACTACCAGTAAAAAAGTATAGTATAATGGTCGCCACAAAAACACGAACACACGAAAAAACCATTGTTTGGTGCTTTCGTGTTTTAGTGGTAAGAACACTGGCCGAATGGTCGTCGGGGGTATCGGTCAGGTGGGTGGGAAATAATGCATATTTTATAGCCATAACAGTAATGGTTTTGTTATAGTTGAAATAATGCAGGAGACCTGATTTTCTTCGATCTCCTATTAAACAAGACCCGCAGCAAGAGATTCGTTACAAAAAATATTAAAGTTTTTTTGGTAATCGGTTCTTACGAGGTGTGAGAGGGGTTTTTAAATGTTTGTGAAATGATGGGAAACTGGGTCACCTACGCCAAGGCTTCGGTGACTAAAGAGACCGGCGTGCCTACGAAGTTTTAACGTAGTTGGACTTGCCCACCGAATCCCGAAGGCTTCGGGATTCGGTGGGAGAACGGATGCTGCAGGTTTTAAGACTCCGTGACTCATGAACATAGAACTGAGCTTTTCATTGCTCTTTTCCAAGAGTTG
>CALJMB010000298.1 GCA_937982515.1 uncultured Balneolaceae bacterium | reverse complement strand
TACAGTTTCTCAAGCAACTTGTTCAGAAAGAGGCGGATCTCTTTTAGGTCTTTTTTTAGTGGCAAAGGGATTTCCATCCTGTCGGATTCATCCGGGCTGGAATCGGATCCCTCCAGCACCTGCAGAGCCCCTTTAGTGCTGTATTTTTTTTCCTGAATCAGCTCTTTTAATTTTAGAATAATTTCAATATCACTCTCCCGGTAAACGCGATTTCCAGCATTGTTTTTTTTGGGGCGTAAATCCTTGAATACGGTTTCCCAGTACCTCAGTACATGCGGGTCAACCGAAGTTAATTCACTAACCTCACCTATAGAGTAATAAAGTTTTTTCATAGGAAACCTAAAAGTGTATCTTTAGTGCTAATTATACATTATCTGGCTCATTTTGTCTAGTGGTCTTGCCACTAAAAACACCAAGACACAAAGCAATGATTTTTTTGTGTCTTCCTGTTTTCGTGGCCTCATTAATGCACTATGCAAATTACAGGCCCTGACCTCATGGCAGAAAATAAGAAACGATTTCCAATTTGGTGAAAAATCAGATTATGTCCGTTGAACTGAGCATTGTTGTTCCATTATACAATGAAGAGCAGTCGGTCAGGGAGCTTACGGGGCTTATTTGCGAGGCTCTTTCGGATAGCTACAGCCTGGAACTCATCTATGTAGACGACGGTTCTACCGATAATTCATGGAATGAGATTAAAGCTGTGGCAGAGAATTATACATGGGTAAAAGGTATACAGCTGCTTCGCAACTACGGCAAGAGCACTGCTCTGCAAACAGGTTTTGACCGGGCCGAAGGAATATATATAGCAACATTAGATGCCGATCTTCAGGACGATCCTTTCGAGATCCCCTCTATGATTCAAAAGCTGCAGGAAGGGTACGATCTTATAAGTGGCTGGAAGAAAAAACGGTACGACCCCCTCTCCAAGACCATCCCGTCCCGGTTCTTTAACAAGATTACTTCCTGGGTTGCGGGTATCGATCTTAACGACTTTAACTGCGGGCTAAAGGTATACCGGCGTGAAGTGGTAAAGAATATTGAACTGTATGGAGAACTCCACCGGTACATCCCGCTGCTGGCTAAGTGGGAAGGATATGTAAATATAGGAGAACAGGTGGTCCGCCATCATCCCAGAAAGTACGGCAAAACGAAGTTTGGCCTCTCCCGCTTTATGCACGGTTTTCTGGATCTCGTTTCTCTGGTATTTGTACACAGGTACCTGCAGCAACCTATGCACTTTTTCGGGGCCATAGGTTTTTTACTGCTGGTGGTCGGGGGAGGCATCAACCTGTACCTGGCCATAGAAAAAATCTTTTATGGCGAGAATCTGGGCGACCGTCCCCTTTTATTACTGGGCATTATGCTAATGGTGCTTGGTGCCCAGTTTTTTTCTATAGGTTTTTTGGGCGAGATGATATTCAAAAGCAGTACCAGTAATAAGAAGCCCAATATTAAGGAGACGATTTAGGATGTGTTGAAGGCATCATTCTGACTCCTGAATTCGGAATTCTGAATTCCCCAAGACTGGACACTAAATTTTGTTATGCCCATCCCTCCGACGGCGGACAACCAACGACTGATAACCAATAACCAATAACCATTCCATGAGTCGCATAGCTTATGATCCCGTGAAGGACCGGTTCGCGAAAATTATTCGCAGCTCCCGTATCCTGCGAACGCTCTTTTATAACCTGTTAGATCTTTTCTTCCTCCGCAGCTGGTATGTCCGCGACATTCTCAGGGACTATGCACCCCCGCTGGACAGGCGGGGAACATGGCATTTGCTGGATGCAGGCTCGGGGTTTGGGCAGTACGACCGCTTTATTCTGAATCACTTCTCCAATGTGAACGTCACTTCAGTGGATGTAAAGGAAAACTACCTGCGGGATTCCAGCGAGTACTTCAGGGAGGAGGTAGAACAGGGCCGCATCCATTTTCAAAAAGCGGATCTGCTGAACCTGGATCTCAAAGAGCGGTTTGATATGGTAATCTGTATCGATGTGCTGGAGCATATTGCCGATGACCGGCGGGTAATCAGCAACCTATCAGATGCGCTGAAAGAGGGCGGGTATTTTTTGATGCATTCGCCTTCTGTTTATTCAGAAGAAGACGCCGGAGAGGATGACTCTTTTGTAGATGAGCATGCCCGCGTAGGATATTCCAGAGAAGAAATTATAGAGAAGATCAAAGAAGCGGGACTCACACCGGTAGATGTAGCCTACACCTATGGCAGAAAAGGTCACCTTGCCTGGGAACTGCTTATCAAATATCCCATGCTCTGGATGAATAAAATCAGGCTGTGGGCGCTTCCTCTCATGGCCGTGTACTACCTGTTTACGCTGCCGATTGGTCTCATCCTGATGAAGCTGGATATGAAAAGCACAAATGAGAGAGGGACGGGAATTTACGCCCTGGGGAGGAAAGGGTGAGGGGGCCTAAGAGGCAAAGAGACTGAAAGAGAGAAGATATCTCATTAAGATACCGCACGTTGAATCTAAATAAACCATTCTAGACGCCATTACTATTTTATAGTGTATTGCTATTTATAGTGTGATGTCTTATTTAAAGAGGAGTTGGTTTTTTAAGTATTGCGATTACAATTTATTCCGGATAAAAGCCCCATATTACAGACGGTGTTGCTCAAAGTATAAGGCACCCTTTCCATATTCTTATATCTCATGACAAAGTCCGGTACAAGATGCATTATTCAGATATGATGCCAG
>CALJMB010000297.1 GCA_937982515.1 uncultured Balneolaceae bacterium | reverse complement strand
TGCAATAGCTATACAAACTACATTTCGTTATGCCGGTATACGCAATGGCCCCGGCTCTTAAACCGGGACGATTATACCGACATCAAGAAATGGAGTCCGTATTATTATTCTTATTTGTTACTTTTTTAAAATTTCAACATTAGTGCATCATCCTCCCCGGATACAAGCGCAGGTAAACCTGAAAGCCAACGGGTGTATCACCATATACTTCCGTCAGTTCATCGGGAGTGAAACCTAACCTTCCCTCAACCCCGAGCGCTACATTGGTATTCAATGTCTTAAACAGTTTCTGTTGAATACCCAGAGCAAGAGCATTGACGCCATAAAGTTCATCGATTTCATTGTGTGAGAAAACAGCCTCATTTAGTTGCAGGCTTTCACCTGATTTGTTTACCCACTCATACCGGCCAAAGACGGTGGTGTTATGTATCGTCAGAGCGCTCTCCAAAAGGAGCGAATGACTTGAAGGATGATGTCCGCGTACAATATCGTTATGCCCCCACACTGCCGCTGTATTCAAAAATGTTTCGGGAGCTAACCGGGCCGAGTGCATAGCTGAAGCGGTTGTCCGGTTCACATCTTCACGCGGGCTGGCGGGATGCGCATCGTTTATCCACCCCCGGGATACCTGAAGTGCCAAGTTATCAGATGGATTATATGATAAGCGCAACGACCAGGAGTTAAACTGAAACTCATCAAAACCCCATCGTTCCTCGTTAGGTTCTGTACCGTTAAACAAAGAACCATCTATCATAAAGTTTTTGTATCTGAATCCTAACGTTGCTACTCCAAACATAACATGGGTTGCATCTTGCCAGTGGTGGCCTATGGGCGTATCCGGGCTGTATAATCCTGACGGACGGTGCATAAAAGCCGGGGGCCCGAGGGCCGGTTCACCGGGATAGCCCAAATACAGGAACGCATTTATATTCTCATCAAACATTTGCGTATAGGTTACAGAGAGTTCAGAAAACAGATCATGTGGATGCTGATGATCCACTAAAGGTACTCCTTCCCAGCTCTCACCCGTTTGGAACAGCAGCGGATAGCCTGCTCCGCCTATCGTTAAGGGTTCGAGTGAAAGCATGGCGCTAAAATCAAGCAGTCCGTTATTGCCTGATTTTGTTTGTGCCATACCCATCACCCAGTTGGTAGCTCCCCACTTTGCATCACCGCGCGTACCTGCACCGCCAATGTCAGAATTAGTGTAGCGGGCATAAACATTGCCGTGCACCATAAACATCCATCCATCCGAATGAAACATATATCCATACATGGGGCGTGCATCGGGCAGCCAACCCGTTCCGGAACCCTTTCGGCTCATCGATATCCTGCCTGAAAAGTTATGAGCCCCAGGTCTGTAACTGTCCTGGCCCTGATAGCTCGTACTATCTGGCTTCACAGAAGTGTGCTCCGGTCTGTGATTGTGTTCCTGGGCGAGAGCACTGCCAGTGATAAAAAGAAAAATTACTAACAAGGTTAATCTGGATGGATTCGTCACCATTTGATGCCGTTATAAATTATCGGATGGATAGAACACGGATAACGCGGGCGACAGAAAAATGGATCATCCTGAATCCTGACAGGGTTTGAAACCCTGTCAGGATTGGGAAAGGTGTGCTCTTCGTATTCCATTAACGCTTCTTTACAGAACGGAGATAATTATCTCAATTCCGCTCCTTCACACCCTCAAAGGTGTAGCCGGCTGAAGTGACGGCCTCTTTAATGTCTTCGATAGTTACCTTGCCGTCTTCATATATCGTGGTAACTTCTCCTTCTTCCAGACCCACTGTAACCTGGTGAACGCCTTGTAACTCCATCAAAGCGTTTTCAACGGTACTAGCACATCCGCTGCAACTCATTCCTGATACTTTCAGTGTAACTTCATGGGCTGATTCCATAATTATGCTCAATTTTTAAGTAAGGACAACGCACTGTACGGTTGGATGAGGATTCTTGAACTGCTCTGTGCAAGGATATCCTGTAGTATTTGCGCCAGCAATGCAAAGACAACTCCCTTTTAAGAGGGAGATTAAGCGGGCCACCGATACAACACGTTAAAGGTATTGTTCATTTTACAGTACAAACATACAGCCCCGGAGGATTCTGTGCGTTACACAATTTTATCTGTTTGTTACAAAACTTTGAGATGAGAGGATGGAACGCGGATAGCGCGAATAAGCGCTGATAATATATTTGTTCTGTGCAAACCTGCAGAATCCGCGGCATCCGTGTTCTAATCAATGCTTTTTTATACTATCCAGAGGCAGGCGGAAGGAATCGCGGGCTTTTTTGTAGTCGGTGACAGACATGCCGGTGATCTGTTTGAACTGATTGGAAAGATAGGCTACGCTGCTATAATTAAGCTTGTACGCAATCTCGCTCAGCGTCAGCTCCCCGTAGGAGAGCAGCTCCTTGACGCGCTCAATCTTCAAATGGATCAGGTATTTTTCTATAGTAATGCCTTCGGTGTGGGAGAACTCCGAGCTAAGCGCCGGGTAGTTCTGATTCATATGCGAGGATACATATTCAGAGACTTTAGGGGCCTCTCCTGCATCCTCAAATTCCTGTACATAATGAATGAGAAGGGTTTTTATCTGTTCCACAAGCTGCCGGCTCTTCCCTTCCAGCAGTTCAAAGCCGTGCTTCTGCAACTCCCTATTTAGTGCTTCGCGAGATACTCCGGTGGGCTTTTCCACAACAACCCGGCCCAATTCCACCGAGTGCACCGTAAAACCCAGATTCTCCAGTGTATCCCGCACCACCATCACACACCGGGGACATACCATGTTTTTGATGTGCAACTGTTCTGTTTTATCTTCCTGCATCTCGTAGGCCGTTAACTTTAATTGTAGCACTTAATGTACTTAATTACTGCAACTATTTCTGGCGTACGTTTTTACTACTTATTAACGCGAGTTCGGGAGAAACAATCTATATTACAGCCCTCATAAGTCAAATATGGCCTTTATGACCACAAGCTACCCGCCCCGGCGCCCCTAACGGGAGGAGTGACTCCTTACACATGGTATAGCTAGTTTCAGGTCCACTGCTCACTGTACTCTGCCCTCTGCCTGCCATTTTAGACCGGAACAAATATTCCCTATGCTTGTCAAATATAGGTATGACAGAAGCTAAATTTAATCTAATACCCTATCATGAATATTTTCAAGCAAACCCTTCCTTTTGTTTTAGGAATAGTATTGATTTCGCCCGGTTTATTTGCGCAGGGACACCAGATGCAGGACGTACAGCCCGACAGCATTACCGATCAGGAGCTGAAAAAGTTTATTAATACCGCTGATTCACTCCAAATTATTCAACAGGAAACACGGGAAGAGGTTGAGGCTCTTGTCAGAAACGAAGGCATGGAGTTTGAACGCTTTCAGGAAATTATGATGAGCAGACAGAACCCTCAGATGGTTCCGGATGTAGAAGTAACAGAGGAGGAAGAGAAAGCCATTGAAAATGTTGAGCCTGAGCTGGCAGAAATCAGCAGAGGCGCGCAGCAGCAGTTTGTGCAGGCTATCCAGCAGGAAGGGCTGACGCCACAACGTTTTCAGCAAATTATGCAAGCGGTGCGAAGCGACCCCGCCGTATCACAGCGTTTTCAGGAAATAGCCCGGGATCCGGGAAGTAACTAGCGTCGTGTCAACTTATTCCTATAGAATGCGGATATTGCGGATGGAACAAATAAGCACAGATGACGATAGATTGGGTATCATGGTCTGTGAAGACCAGCTCTATTTGTAGTATCTGCGTTCCCTTTGATGCGACCATCGACCATAACTCCGACGCCAGGAGCACATCTTATCATGCAATTTATTTAAATGTGAGGGAAGCCTGTTGAACAGACAGGCTTTTTTATTTAATATTTGTCCCACATTTACTTTCTGGCTATTTTCATAGCCATGCAACGGATACGCTCACATATCGTCAGGCTTTTTACCATATCCCTCCTTTGGGCTGCATTGGGGGTGTATATCGTGCAACCAGCCCAGGCCAAACATTCGGCCCGTTCATTTTCCAACTGGTTTGCCAGTGTAACACAAAAAACGGGGGCTGCTGACTTTGTAGATGACCTGGAACGAATGAAAAATTCGGGAATGGGATTAAGAGAGCTAATTGAACATGCCTCATACATAGTCAGCAAAAATAATGAAGATTTTAACCTGCCGCTTAAAGGGGCTTCTGCATCACATCAAATATATCAGATTCTGCTGACTCAGTGGAGCCAGTATCAGACGGGCAGTGGCATGGCAAACGTACCTCCGCCGGAGTCCGTCAAATCGGGCATAAACATACAGGTAGATAAATCCGGTACCATAGGGTACAAAAATAATATCCCGGAAACATCTCTGCGTTATGTACATCCGGTAACTTGGCATTTTGGCGAATACCATCTCCCTGACAGGTCGCTGACGCCCATGGCAACGGGTATTGCCATAGGTGCGCCTTAACCCCCCTTTTTTTTCTGCTTCTCTTTATTTTCCCTCTGCATACAGCAGAGCTTACCTGATTACACCTAATACATCATTAAATCTGCATTAAAGGATA
>CALJMB010000296.1 GCA_937982515.1 uncultured Balneolaceae bacterium | reverse complement strand
ACTTTTGCCCTGCCTTCCGACCTGGTGTGGGACATCCTGAAAGCCACACTGGATGAGATCGGGCGGAACGGATTTAAGAAGATCGTACTGGTTAACGGGCACGGAGGGAATAACAGCCTGCTGCCCTACCTGGTACAGACCCAGCTGGAGAGCAAGAAAGACTATGTAGTCTACCTGTTTAACCCCGAATCCGATCCGGAGTTCAGCGAAAAGGTAAACGCCTTACGCAAGTCCGACCCGTCATACGATATGCACGCGGGGGAGGGGGAGAGCTCCGTGATCATGCACCTGCGCCCCGACCTGGTCAGGGCTGAAACGGCGGATACCGAATCGGGAGAAGACCAGGCGCGGCTCGGCCTGCCCGGCAGCCTGTATACCGGAATCTGGTGGTACGCCCGCTTTCCCAACCACTATGCGGGAGAGGGAAGCACCGCCTCTGCTGAATTGGGTAAGCTGATATACGAACACCGGGTAGAGGCTCTGGCGGAGGCTATCCGGGCCGTTAAAAACGATGTCAAGACGCCTGCCGTACAGAAAGAATACTTCGAGCGGGTGGATTTGCTGGGTAATTAAAAAGGGAGACGGGCCTGGTTTTAAAACAGGTGCAAATGATGCGCTGTTATTTGCACAAAACGGTGTACAAAAGCCTTATTGGCCTCCCGTCAAGGCCCGTCCAAGTCCCATATAAGCCCTGCAGCCGCGAAAGGTTGCATAGGATTTGCACAGGACTTGGTAACTACTTGGTAAGGACTTGGTCCCTGTCTGGGATGAGCGTGATGCAAAATTTTTGCACAAAGGAGGACCTGAAACCGGTTATTGTCTTTCATTTTGCTATTATTTAATACAGTGCTATCCTGTATCTAACTCCGGCCTGGCAGAATGGAGGGTCTGAGTGATGTTTTATATCAATGTGAGTTTGAGATAAGAACCTGAACCAGAAACTCTTCTCTTGAGGCGAGCTCAATGGACCGGTTGTCCCCGGTCCATTGCTAGGGGTGTTCACGGCAACAGGTTCAGGTTTTGGACACCCCTCAGAACGAATAGCTCCCGTTCTGTGATTGCGTTATGCACTGTTAAATACACCCGGGTACGCTTATCCGAAGTTAGGAGCAAAAGTGTTCCCTCGAAACAGAATTTAACCGAATAAATACGTGTCAAGCCTGAATAAAACATCTATTCCTGTTCCGGACACCCATCCGGACGATCCGCGCATCGGTCACCTGATGGGGCAATCACTGTCTGAAGGAGAAACGCCCAGAGTAGTGCTGGTTGGGTTTCCTTCCGATGAGGGAGTACGGCGCAATGGCGGAAGGCCGGGAGCCGCCGGAGCCCCCGATGATATCCGGCAAGCCCTGTATAAATTGACGCCCGATGCCGAGAACCCGGAGTCGTTTACCGATCTGATTGAGCAGACAAAAGATCTGGGGAATCTGGAAGTTTCAGGAGATGTGGAACAGGATCAGCAGGCATTGGGTGAGATGTTGAGTTTATATTTAAAGGAAGGAGCGGTACCTGTTATCCTGGGAGGGGGACACGAAACGGCCTTTGCCCATTTTGCGGGATATGCAGAAGCGGGGATAAGTACCGCTATTTTGAATATAGACGCCCACACGGATGTGCGTCCCCTGAAAGACGGAAAGGCACATTCCGGCTCACCCTTTCTCCAGGCCATAGAGCACGAAAGCGGGATGTGTGCAAAATATCTTGTGGCAGGGCTGCAACCTCATTCTGTGGCAAAGGCGCATCTGGAGTATCTCGATCAACACGGAGGGCGATATCTGTTCAGGGATGAGACTAACATTACCTCCATCTCCAGCCTGTTCCACGAACACGACAGTGGACAGCTGATGGTTACCTTTGATATGGATGCCGTGGATCAGGCCTTTGCGCCGGGCGTCAGCGCTCCCTGTACAAACGGCCTGTCGCCCGATCTGTGGCTCACCGCCGCCTACCTGGCCGGCAGGAATGAGCAGGTGCGTTCATTTGATCTGTCGGAAGTAAACCCTGTGTACGACCGCGACGAACAAACGATCAGGCTGGCGGCACTGACGGTGTGGCATTTTCTGTTGGGTCTCAGCCAGCGGTGAATGGGGCCGCGGATTTATGCGGATAAATTAGGCCACAGATCTGCACAGATGGAATGGATAAAAAGTGCTTAAATGAGCAGGCGGCAGGGTTAAAGTCTGCTAAAGCTTTATCAAATGAATTTTCATTCCTCAATCTTTTGGCGTCATATTCTTGGTGATAGTTAATAAACGGTATCCATCATCTTCAATGCTCCATTTCAATTGCTGATTAAACCAGACCTTAGTACAGACCCAAATATTTTCTTCTTCCACTTCTATTTTCACAGTATCCGTGCTTGAATCGGCAAATTCGATGTAGGTAAGCGATGTATTATTAGTAAAATTATGATTTGGAAATAGAGTCATATAATAAAATCCTGTTTCATCTGACTTCCAAATATGAAAATGTTTTGGGTGATCCAGGTTTTTTTCAAATACTTTCTGCTTTTCATTCTTCACCAAATAGTAAAGATCAGTATTATGCTCAGTTATAGCATGAGGATGATCGGGGTTAAGAAGATCATTGCCTTCCTGATCTACAAACGAGAAATGTATTCTGGTATCATCGTCAATTGCAGATGGGTTGTTTCCAGAGAGGGAACACCCCAAAAAACTGAATAGCACTGTACAAATGTATAAAAGTTTCATGGCCAATTATTCCTCAATTCAGTTTAATAGTTACGGTTTAATTCCTACAATTACTGAACTCTTATAATTATATGTACGATCGCCAGGATTAAAATTATTAAAGGCGTACCACCCGTCATAATTAGAGTCATTCCATCCCCAATTCATATGGAAGTGGAGGTAACCTATAGCTGTACTACAACCATCTTGGTAGAATAAAGACCTCTTGAAGCCATCAGAAACCCAGGCATGGCCACCTTCACGAACAGGAAAGATAAACCACTTGCCTTTCTGATATCCGGTAAATATAACTGGTCTGTTATTTCTTAACTCCTGTTTAACTATATCATAGTTTGAAGTTCCTTCGTAGGTTACTTTTCTTGTAGAAGTTGAGTAGTTAAAATCAGATATAAAGGAAGAAGCAATTTCGTCCTCATTTGCCCCTGATCCATTGCATTTATATTCCATATTAACATTGTCGGCAATATCTCTCATTAATTGGGCAATATCATTAGTTCCCGATGGTTGGTTCCAGCTATAAATAGGTCCATTGGGCATTGCACTCCAATTATAATTTGAAGAGTGTTGGTGATATCGCATCACTTGAGCCATAGCAGTTGCAACACAGCCAGTGAAAGCCTTTCCATTGGAGGGAAAACTGTTATTACTGCAATTCATGGCGGGCATAGCGTTATTATAACCTTCTTGCTGTCCCCATTTGGTTTGCAGGAGTGGACCTACTTGTTCGAACTCATCCTCACAACTTCCCCCTGGTGGGGGAGGTAATTTTGTTTTACTAATTGAAGATGGTGATGAAAGTGCAATCCAACCAAAATGTTTCCCAATTTGATCCTTCTTTTTTGTGGTGTTTAAGCTATCTACTATCTTGACATGTTCCTCCAGCCATATATTTAGCCCCCCCGGTATGGGTTCGTCTTTTCTAGCAGGCATTATATTTATTTCAGAGTAGGCCAGAATAGGATTTAATCGTTGATCAGCCGGAACAACTACAAATCCTCCATCTTCATAATTTATCAGATAAAGAGCTGGATTTTTTTCATTTCCCAATACCAAAACATTTTTAACAGTTTTATAACTCCTTTCCTTATGCTTGACCTCTTTTCTATTTAGCAAATTTGAGAATTGGAACTGATATTTATTTGCAAAGTTTCTAGCAGCTAATACTGCTGTTTGTTTAGAAACATAAAATTCATCTCCCTGGAGCCGTTCACCATGGTTATCCGTTTGAGTATTTTTTAGCATTGAATCACTTATACTGGTCTGTTGACAAGCTTGAACTAAAAGCAGAATGGCTAGCATTTGTAGCAACTTAACTTTATTTAGAGCGTTTCTAAAAGGATTTTTCATTGTTTTTGATAAAAATATATTTAATCAGTTAATTATTTTTAACTTACGCATAAGTCTTTTAGCAAGAAAATTAATTATTTTAACATAATCAAGATTTTTGAGGGTGTATTTAACCCACAGATCTGCACAGATGGAATGGATAAAAAACGGAAAACCGTAGGGGCAGACCCATGTGTCTGCCCCCCATGTGTCTGCCCACAGGATGAATGTAGGGCGGGCATTCTGCCCGTCAATCTCCTTAAAGATGTTCTACATCTGAAAGAATCAGACTTCCGCGCCAGCGGGAGTCCATCAGCGAAATCCGGTCCATCGGCCAAATCTGCGATCCGGGTTTGCGTAGCAGCTATAAATACCACTTATTTAGGATGAGCGGTTGACCCTGCCAGAAGCGAGTCAATCCGGTAAAACCACAAAGAACGGATACGCCTAATGAACACA
>CALJMB010000295.1 GCA_937982515.1 uncultured Balneolaceae bacterium | reverse complement strand
ACTTTCTTTGGCCAATGAACCACATTGGCCTGCAGAAAGCGCCTTGATCTGCACCGAATCACCCGCACATCCACATGCTCAGGCTGAATGTCAACACGCCCTAAGATACAACGGCTTTTTTGTGGATTTGAAGCAGAGAATCCAGGTCGTTGGCTTTCAGATATTGAACAAGCTGCCTGTTAATGGACTTTACAAGACCGGGGCCCCGGTAGATAAGGCCGGTATATATCTGAAGTAAGTCTGCGCCGGCTTGAAGCATGGCCAGGGCGGTTTCAAAAGAGTCGATGCCCCCTACACCGATAATGGGTTTTTGCCCCTTGATAATTTCCCTGATCCATTCTACAAGCTGAATGCTTTTTGAGGCAATGGGGCGGCCGCTCAGCCCTCCCCGGCCGATAGATTGAAGCTGTGCCTGCGGTGTTTCAAGACCCTTCCTGGATGAAGAGGTATTTGAGGCAACATATCCGTGAATTCGGTGCTCCTCACAAATATGTAACAGTGATTCCAGTTCACTACGGGAAAGGTCGCTGGAAAACTTGACTAATGAAGGGGTAATACTGGCGTCTTCTTTAATATTGAGCGCCGATAGTAATTCGTCAAGGGCAACGGGATCTTCAAAGGTTTTTCCCTCTGTGGTATTGGGGCAGGAAATGTTTATAGTTATATAATCGGCTATTTTTTGTGCTTCGCTGAAGCTAAAAGCATAATCCTGAATGGCAAGGTCGCCTAAAATGCCCGGGTCATGTGTCTTGGCGATATTAATCCCCAGAGGCAGCCCGATGCTTTTGTTTTTTAGCCGTTTTACAATAGTTTTAGCCCCATCATTATTCAGGCCCATACGGTTGATAAGGGCATGATCCTGCGGCAGGCGAAAAACCCGGGGTTTGGGATTTCCGGTACTTGGTTTTGCAGTAATACTGCCAACTTCGGTATACCCAAAGCCTGCTGCCTGAATTGCTTCGGGAATCATTCCATTTTTATCAAAACCGGCTGCCAAGCCTATGGGATTCCGGAATGTCAGCCCCCAAAGCTGCTGAGAAAGCATCGGAGACTCGTAGCCATATAAAGCCTGAATCATAAATGCTAACAGCGAACTCTTCGATACTGTCTGGCCAACCGTTTGAATGAGATCATGTGCCCGTTCTGCCTCAAACTTAAATAGCAGAGGCTTTAATAAAGATGTATATACCATGTTAAATTTGAGGATCGTTAAAAACGGTTTAAGGTACACAGCTTTAGGTTAAGAATGAAATTCCTGAATGCGGTGGTTAGATGGCATGCAGATCAGACAGGCTGTTCGATAAAGGAGGCAGTCTAATTTACAGAGACTGTATCGCATATATTTTATCTGGTATTGAATTAAAAGTATTCAGTATTCTATTTGTTTCCCTAAATTCCTGAATACTCTATCTCTTTTACACTAATCCAATGACTCCGTTTAACTCCATTAATGAAGTGTACAATTTTCTGGATTCCGTATCGTCGTTCCGGGCTTCCGGTAAAAAAGCAGCTCGTTTTGATCTTGACCGCTTCAGGCTTTTTTGTCAAGCGATAGGAGATCCCCAGAAGCAGTTCCCCAGTATCCATGTGGGGGGGACAAACGGCAAAGGCAGTACCTGTCAGATCCTGGCTTCCATATATCAACAGGCGGGCTATAATACCGGGCTTTATACTTCACCTCATATGCTTCATTTTTCCGAGCGTTTCAGGTATAATGGAAAGGAAATTACAGATGATGAACTCATTGCTTTTTTTCGGCAACACAGCTCCCTTATCAAAAGCTTCCGGTTGAGTTACTTTGAAATAGCCACAGCTATAGCCTTCTGGTGGTTTGCCCAAAAACAGGTCGATCTCGCTGTTATTGAAGTGGGATTAGGAGGCCGGCTGGATGCGACCAACACAATAAATCCTGTAGCATCCGTTATTACGAGTGTATCATGGGATCATACAGATATATTGGGAAGTACTATCCGGGAGATTGCACGTGAGAAAGCGGGAATTATTAAACCCGGAATCCCTGTCATAGTGGGAAATATCAATGACGAAGCAAGGAATGTTATTGATGAAGTAGCAGATAAAAACAACAGCCTGGTCTGCGGCATTGACCATCTGCAACCAATGTACAAAGACAGGAAACATATTCTTCACTATCAGGGTAAACACATTACAATAGAAACAGGATTGGAAGTTCCGGTACAGGTCTATAACATCGCTGTAGCGTGGCAGGTTGTACATGCCTTAACATCCCGGTTCCCCATACAGCAACAGCAGATAACAGAGGGCATTGCCAAGGTAAGAGAGTACTACCCCAGTCTGGGAAGGTTTGATCAACTTGTGGCAGAAAAACAGTGGTATTTTGACGGTGCACACAACTATGAAGCAGTCAGATCGTTAAAAGAGAAAATAGAAACCATCAGGCCTGTACAGGAAACGACCCTCGTGCTGTCTCTGATGCGTGATAAAATAGACAGCAAAGTGATAAATGAATTTTTGGAATTCAAAAAAATACTTTATCATCCTCTAAACCTGGAAAGAGCAGCGGCGTTTGAAGAAATTCAACAATGGTTACCCAAAGCGAATCCGTTTCCTGCAAATCACCGATCCCGAGAGATGTTCTTTAAAGAAGTTGAATCGGAATTAGTAATTTTTGCGGGAAGTCTTTACTTTTACTCAACGGTACGGGATTGGTTAGCATCTTCCACACACAGCCGTTGACATCATATCTACCTGTTTTTTCCACAATAACCCCCTGAATGCCTTTGGGGTCAGTGTAGATCAATTCTCTTGCATAGCATTGTCGAAGTACTATCGTAACCTTTTATTCATCTCAATACAATAAATCATTTGTTAGATCATTATGTCGGATATTCAAACCGATGGAGTAACTGAAGAAGATATAGACTCTTTAAACAGAAAAACGGTTAAAGAACTCCAGCAAATAGCTCGTGAAATAGGTATAAAACCTTCAGGGCTAAGAAAACAGGAACTTATCGAACGCATCCAAAATACGGCCTCCCAACAGTTGGAACTGAGACCTGCTGTTGCGGATATGGGTAATAATACCGATGTCCAGCAAGACGGTACCCGGCACACTCAACCGTACGATACCCGGGATAGCAGGGAATCTGGCCAAACCCGGAAGAGGCGCTTAGATCAGCCTTCTGCCGGAGGTAAAAGAGGGGGGAAGAAGAGCGTGCATAGCATCCTGCCTGAATCGGACGCACCTACGCTGGAAGAACGGCTGAAAGAAATTGAACCGGAATTAGGACCTTATCTGATTAATGAGGGAACACTGGAAATTTTACCCGATGGTTACGGTTTTTTGCGTTCAGTGAATTACAACTACAAGGCCAGCCCGGATGATATCTATGTATCGCCTTCTCAGATCAAGCGTTTCCGCTTAAAACAGGGAGATTGTGTGGTCGGCATTATCCGCCCCCCAAAAGTGGGAGAGCGGTACTTTGCCCTGCTACGTGTAGATGGGGTTAATGGTAAGATTCCCCACGACATGGACAACCGCGAAGATTTTGAAGATCTGCTGCCGATCTATCCCGAAGAACGTTTCAAGCTGGAGCATAGGCCGGATGAATACACCACCCGGATTATTGACCTGTTTTCGCCGCTGGGCAAAGGGCAAAGGGGGCTTATCGTAGCACAACCTAAGACCGGTAAAACCACCATACTCCGTAATATAGCCAACGCCGTCAATGATAATAATCCGGAGACCAAGGTTATCATTTTGCTTATTGATGAGCGGCCGGAAGAGGTTACGGAAATGGAGCGCAGCGTAGAGAACGCAGAAGTTGTAGCTTCTACCTTTGATGAGAAACCGGAAAATCACATTGGCCTTTCCGAAATTGTATTTGAAAAAGCTAAGCGGCTGGTGGAAAGCGGACACGACGTACTCCTGTTAATGGATTCTATCACACGCCTGGCCCGGGCCTATAACATCTGCATACCTACGTCAGGGCGTACGATGTCTGGCGGTGTGGATTCTGAGGCTTTAAAAGCTCCCCGGCAGCTGTTCAGTTCGGCCCGAAATATTGAAAACGGAGGCAGCCTCTCTATTTTGGCCACCGCTCTGGTACAGACGGGCTCTCGTATGGACGATCTTATATTCGAAGAATTCAAAGGCACCGGTAATATGGAAGTTGTACTGGATCGTAATCTGTCTGACCGGCGTATCTTCCCCGCTATTGATATATTCAAGAGTGGAACCCGGCGCGAAGAGCTTATTGTGCCTGAAAGCGAAAGAGAAAAGGTTGTATTGCTCCGCCGCTATCTTAGCCGGATGAACGCTTTCGAAGCTATGGAATTTTTGAAGGATAAGATGAAGGGTACAAGGAATAATGAAGAGTTTCTGATCTCGATGAATCAGTAATTAAAGAATTAGGAATCAGGGAGTTCAGGGGATAAGCAGACAAAGACAGGCGGGCAATTTTTCATGGGTATCACCGGGAAAAATACTTTCTAAGTACCTGTCACTAATCTCATAGATAATAATTTCCGGTTCCCCAATTCCTAAACCTTCTTCAATATAAAATTTTTGTCCTGGTCTCTTCCCAGAATACCCGCCCTGGAATAGAGGGAGTGATAGAACACGAGCACAGCATTTTCTTTACAGGCTGTTCTTAAAAGCTGAGTCTTCATTTTCCTGGACTGAAACGGAGATACATCTTTCCGGCTCATTAAGTATCGGTTGAGATGATATTCACTGGGTAACAGATCGCCAAGATAGTACGCAACGTTTTTTTCATCTTCGATGCGTACTGCCTGGTGTCCCGGGGTATGCCCGCCGGTCCATAACACTTTGAAGCCCGGAAGCAGTTCGGTGAAGTCATCATCCAGAAACTCTATTTTACCATCGGCAACAAGACGGTACAGGTCATCCAGCTGGTAGTATACTCCTTCTTTAACCGACTGGCTGTTGCCAAGCTGGTACAATGCAAATTCCCATTCTCTTCGTTGAACGTAATAGCGGGCATTGGGAAACGTGGCGACTGTTGAAGCCGTACGATCGGTCAGTGTTGAACCGGCTGCATGGTCGTAGTGAAGATGGGTTAGAATAACATGGGTAATATCTTCAGGCGATCTGTTGAAGATATCCAAATTGGTTATCACATTGGAGACATCTTTGTTGCGGCTGCCGGCATCCAGACCCCAGCCCAGCCCTGTATCCAAAAGAACGTTGTACCTTGCATCCGATACAAGAACGGGCCCTATACCAATCCGGGAAGAATGTCTTATAGCGGGGGAATTACGGGTGCCAGTTGACTTTATCGTGACCGGTTTTCTGAGGATGGTTCCATCCTTATAAACCTCAAATTGCCCTTCACTGAGCTGTTCTATGGTAAACCGGCCTAATTGCATAGACTATTGTGTACTGCGTATTGCTGTTAAGTTGCCATGTATCAGCGAAATTCAAAAATACAGCCTGTTGTTTGTGGTTTGGTGCCAGTTGGCGGACACTCCTGTACCACCAATTATTAACCACCGACAACACTCTACTGTATGGTTATGTCAAAAGGCATCAGCAGGAGTGGCCCGTGGTTTTTCATGAGCATAAACTGAGAAGTCGCGTCATTTGGAAATATGTCACCAAACCATAGACTCTTCAGCATAGCTTTTACTTTTGTCTCAGCCGAGCTCATGAAAAACTGAAAAAGGTTCTTTTGTCTGGGGAAAGAAATTAAAGCATAATCTGTAATGCCTGCTTTTTCTGCGGCTACTTCAATGGCGGTTTCCAGTCCGCCCAGAATATCCACCAGTTGTTGGTCTTTGGCATCAGTACCTGTCCACACTCTTCCCTGAGCAATTTTATCAACTTCTTGTATGGACAGGCCTCGTGCCTCGGCTGCTTTGCTGATAAATGTGTGGTACGTGCGATCGATGAACTGCTGAAAGGCTTTCTCCTCGCTAGGGGTAAACCCCCGGGTGGAAGTCAGCCAATCGGCATGATTATGAGATTTCACTTCATCGAACGTAATACCCAGCTCTTCGTTGAATAGCTGCCGTGCATTGAATTTTGTGCCGAATACGCCAATGGAACCGGTAATAGTAGTAGGTTCGGCAACAATGGTATCGGCAGCCATGGCAATATAGTAACCTCCCGATGCCGCTACAGGCCCCATCGAAACAATGACCGGCAGGTCTTCCGTTGTTTCGCGAAGCATGTTCCATATGGCATCTGAAGTACTTGCAGAACCTCCGGGACTGTTAATACGAACAACCAATGCTTTTACATTGTTGTCATTACGTATCTCTTCTAATTGTTTACGAAAAGCCGGAGCCGTGATAAACTGTTGGTTATCCAGAGGAGAATTCGAATTCATAGCTGGTATAATTGCACCCGCGGCGTAAATTACAGCTATTTTGTTTTTAGTGGAGGGGACATCTAAGCCAGCCGTACGTCGGGAGACTCCTGTATACCGCGCATTGGAAACGGTTTGGAGGGAAGCGCTTGCTTTCAGGCCGAGGCGCTTTTTAATAAGCTTCTCAACCCCTTCGGTATAGAGCAGCGTGTCAAGAAGTCCTTGTTCAAACCCGGCACGTGCGCTCAGGCTGGGGGTGTTATTGAGCAGGGCGTTGATCTCGCCTGAACTTTTGCCGGTCTTTGCGCTTACGGCATCCACAAAGGTGGCGGTTATATCTTCTACGAGTTGTTCCAGCTGATATTTACTTTCTTCTGAAAGCTCTTTCCGGAAATAAGGCTCTACTGCAGACTTATACTTTCCATGGCGGGTTACTTCTACATCGATGCCCAGTTTTTCAAAAAGTCCGGTTAAAAACATAACCTGTGAATAGAAGCCGTCAAACTCAAAAAAAGACTCTGGCGGGGAGAAAACAGAATCGGCGGCAGTAGCCAGAAAATATCCTTTCTCGTTAAGACCTATATCATTGGTACTGGCATAGACAAATTTCTTTGAACTGTCGCGGAAAGCGGAAATTAACCTGTGCGCCTCCTGGAGGTTCGCCCACCCTGCTTCAACAAAATCAATCTCCAGCCATACCCCGCTTATTTTATCGTGAGATGCTGCTTTGGCCAGATTTTCTTTTAGACTTTCAAGCGACACCCTGTTATCATCCTTTCTTCCAAAAATTTCATCGAACGGATTAAAGATATGCCGGCTCGGAATGTCGCCACTTATGGCAATTTTTAAAACGGAATTATCTCTGATATAAGGCTCTGGTTCTCCGGTACTGCTGACAATGGTTATCAGGATGATAATGAAAAGAAGGAATAGGGCCAGAAGAGTACCAAGAGTAGTTGCAACGAGCGTACGGAAAAATTTCATTTTATCTACAATATTATTTGATAGTAATTAATTTCCAGGGATGAAAGATTAATAGTATATAGAATTTATGCTTAACCTGCTGTATGCCAGATTATATAATATATCATCGTTTGGCTTAACGAAACGCAATTGTATAGCGTCAATTTAACATATAAAATTTTAATTTCGTGCAATTTGTAACGCTATAACGTTGATGAATAACTTTGAGACAGGCCACGCTTCTTCCAGCCTGGACAACTTTTGAGATTCTCTGCACGCGTTATGTTGGTAAATCCCGGGCTATATATAAGCAACAATATAAACAGTAAATTTATTTCACTTTGAAGAAAAGCAACTCCGTAGTTAAAGTTGATTTGAACAAAATCAGACACAATCTCGATGTTATTGGCCGTCATCTCCGCACCGGTGTAAAGCAGATGGCTGTGGTTAAAGCCGACGCTTACGGACACGGAAGCGTGGAAGTAGCCGAAGCCGTTCGGGGCAAAGCGGAATGGCTGGCCGTTAACGAACTGGCCGAGGCCGTGGAATTAAGGGAGGCGGGTATTATGGAACCGATATTGGTTTTCGAGCCGCCCCTGAGAGAAAGTGCGGAGGCGTACAAACGGTATAATCTGACGGCAACCTTAAGCTCACCGGATCACTTTGACCTGCTGCCTTCAGGAACCCGATACCACCTGAACATCGATACGGGAATGGGAAGACTGGGCTTCTTGCCCGAACAACTGTCCGACATTAAACGAAAAATGGAAGAGGCTGGTGAACTTATCTGCACCGGCATCTATTCCCATTTCGCTACATCGGATGAACCCGGTTCTCCGCCGGCATCCAGACAATTAAAAATGTTCAAAAGCATCCGGGCTGAATTTGAACCTGAACTGCTCACGCATATGTGCAATACCGGGGGCAGTGTGTTCTATCCGGAAGCTCAGTTCGACATGGTTCGAAGCGGCATAGGCATGTATGGATATCCCCCGGGTCCGGTGCAAATTCCGGGCCTGCAACCCGCATTGGCCTGGCACACTCAGTTGATGCATGTCAAGAAGGTTAAAAAGGGGGCTGCGATCAGCTACGGCGCTGTCTGGACAGCTTCTGAAGATAGTTACATCGGGATTCTCCCTGTAGGATATGCCGATGGTATCAGGCGTAACCTAACGGGGAAGCTTGAGGTCAGGGCCGGAACAAGCATCTGCCCTGTAGTTGGCAGAATTACCATGAATTACTGCATGGTTCTGTTGGGTAAACACCTTCCACCAGATGACAGAGTGGAGATTTTAGACGGAGAAACACTTACCGCCTCCACATGGTCAGACCATCTGAAAACCATACCGTATGAAATCCTGACAGGCATATCCCCTTATATTCCCCGAATGTATAGTTGATTGTTGTATAGAACCAGACGCAGACCGGACAGCCTGTCCGGTCCTGCTCCTTCGGGATTATCAGGTGGGTTAATTAATTGAGTATCCGCAGCAGCTCAACATCGAATATCAGCGTCTCTTCCCGGAGCCTGTGTCCATCCTGGCCTCCATAACCCAGCTCGGGAGGTATGTAGATTAATCGTTTTTCTCCTACCTTCATCCCCAATAACCCGCGGCGGAAACCGTCAATCAAAGGCCCGGCCACTCCGCTGCTGGTTTCCTTCCGGTCGGGCGTCAGATTGTTAAATATGCGGGGAGATTCGTAGTCATTGATGTAGGTGCTCTCAAAAATTTCACCGTCATCGGCTGTTCTTCCCGTATAGTGAACCTGAATTTCATCGTTAGAAGTAACCTCAAATGGATCGTCGCTGTACCCTTCCTTCATAACATAGATGCGGAGGCCGTCATCAAACCTTAAGGCTTTGACGGCGTTACTTGTATCGGGGAGAGGGGGAGCATTTTCATAACTTATGCCACCAATAGAGTCGCTCCCACAGGATTGGAACAGTAACAGACCCACGAAAACAAGGGCGGTTAAGTAAAAAATACGTAGGTTGTGTTTGAATGACTCTATGGAAAAAATATTCATAAGGTATGGTTGAGCTAAGCTATTAAACAGAACTTTTAGTGTTGCAAATTATGTCTCATTCTGGCAGTTTTAACGCGCGATAATATTGCAGGTTAATAACAATTTATGGGAAAGAATTATTATTCCGGAATGTCACCGAATGCGCGTTTTAACTCTCTTTCCCGTTGCCTTACGCCGATTTTGGTTATATATATCGAAAGCTGGTATAAAAAAATGAGTGGTACGGCAACAAGAGTTTGAGATATAGGGTCGGGTGGTGTTAATGCGGCTGAAATAATAAAACAGGCTGCAATGGCGTGCCGCCGGTACGTTCGCAGGAACTCAGGCGTTAAAAAACCGAATTTAGCCAGAAAGTAACTGATTACCGGGAGTTGGAATATGACTCCACAGGATATGACCCAGGTGGCCAGGGAGCTAAAATACTGGTTGATATCAAAGTCGTTGCGAACAACTTCCGCAATTTGGAACTGGGTGAAAAACTGAAGGGCAAAAGGAACCAGCACAAAATATCCAAAGCATATACCTGCCAGGAAAAAAGTGGTTATAAACACAGTGTGGAGTCTGGTCTTCCATTTTTCACTACTTTCCAGGGCAGGTGAGATAAATGCCCACATTTGATAAAAAAATACAGGCGATCCCAGAATAGCTCCAACTAAAATCAGCATTCCCCAGTAGGTAAAGAATTGTCCGGGCAGCCTTCGGCTCTGCAACGTCAGGTCAACTATATTCATTCCAAAGAACTTCTCAAAAAAGGTGTAGACGATGAAGTCTGATTTGGCAGGGCCCAGCAACACCTCTTCAATAAGAAATTCACTAAAGAAAAAGGCGATGATAATACCAAGGCCAATGCCTCCGGCTCCTTTAATAATTCGCCATCTGAGTTCCTCAAGGTGCTCCAGAAATGACATTTCTGCCGTTCGGTCTACCGGCAGTTTGGCCCTGGGCGGATTGCCCGTCATAATTTGCCGTTCTTCTGTTGGATTCATTTTAAACTTTAACTACAGAGATAATTAGTTATCAGGCCGTTACAAAATCGTAGAGCGGAAACCGGTCGCAGAGTTCTTTTACTTCAGCTTTAACTGCTTCCACTCTTTCTTCATCATCCGGATGCTGAAGTACCCGGTCGATGAGATTGACGACTTGTATAAATTCTTCTTTGCCGAACCCCCTGGTTGTCATAGCCGGTGATCCGATTCTGATCCCGGAAGTCACAAAGGGGCCTTCTGTATCGAAAGGCACCATATTTTTATTTAGCGTAATATTCGCTCTTTCCAGCGACTCCTCTGCTTTTTTGCCTGTCAACCCTTTGTTCCTCAGGTCAACGAGTATGAGGTGGTTATCCGTACCGTCGCTTACCAGGTTGTAACCGAGATTTTTAAAGGCTTCGCTTAATGTAAGGGCGTTTTCTTTTACCTGTTCTTGATACCTCTTGAAATCATCCTGTAGGGCTTCTCCAAAAGAGACGGCCTTGGCGGCGATCACGTGCATGAGAGGCCCGCCTTGTATTCCGGGAAATACGCGCGAGTCGAGCACTTCACTCCATTTTTTTGTGCGGCCTGACTTCCGGGCCTTTATACCGAGTGTGTTTTCTCCGTCTTTGCCCAGCAGGATCATTCCGCCCCGGGGGCCCCGCAGGGTTTTGTGCGTGGTTGTTGTCACCACATGGCAGTGGGGGAGGGGGTCATTCAACAGGCCCGCGGCAATCAGCCCGGCTGTGTGAGCCATATCCATCCACAGGTAGGCGCCCACTTCATCGGCTATCTCCCGGAACGCTTTGTAATCCAGGTCGCGGGGATAGGCTGAAGCGCCAATCGAAATGAGTTTGGGATTAACTTCTTTGGCTTTATCGCGGACTTTATCCAGATCTATGCGGCCGGTTTCTCTGTCTACTCCATAAAATTCAGAGTTGTAAAGGATGCCTGAGAAGTTGACCGGCGATCCGTGGGTAAGGTGTCCGCCGTGTGAGAGATCCAGCCCGAGCAGCGTTTCACCGGGCTCCATGAAGGCCAGATACACAGCGGCGTTAGCCTGGGCGCCGGAATGGGGCTGTACGTTCACCCACTCTGCCCCGAAAAGTTTCTTGGCACGCTCACGGGCCAGATCTTCTACTTTATCCACTACTTCGCAGCCGCCATAATACCGTTTTCCGGGCAGGCCTTCGGCATACTTGTTGGTAAGGGTAGACCCCATAGCTTCCATGACTGCTCTCGAAGCGAAGTTTTCTGAGGCGATCAGTTCCAGATTATCATTTTGCCGCTTCCGTTCTTCATTCAGTAAGCCAAATAGCTTTGCATCCTGCTCAGATAGTGATTCCATCAAGTGTCAACTGTTCTTTGTTAGGGTATTAATTTTATTTACCCGGCGCTCATGCCGGCCTCCTTCAAAATCGGTATTTAACCATGACCGGATAATTCCTTCCAGGTGTTTCTCATCAAGTTCACGGCCGGCCAGGCACAACACATTGGCATCGTTATGCCGGCGCGTCAGAGCGGCAGAATCTTCGTCATGCACCAGAGCGGCCCGTATATTCTGAAACTTGTTGGCCGTCATACACATACCCTGTCCGCTGCCACAGACCAGGATACCCATATCATTTTCTCCGGAGTGCACCCTTTCCGCCACCTGCACGGCAAAATCTGGATAGTCTACTGATTCTTCAGAATGAGTGCCGAAATCTACAGGCATATGGCCCATATCTTCCAGGATTTTCCTTACCAGCTCCTTAGTTTTATAGCCTGCATGATCGCTAGCGATGGGAATAATCATGATGTTTATAAACGAAATTCAGTATTTCAGAGTAGCCTCAAATATCATCAAAATTTTTGACAGTAAAAAGCCGTATCAGGGAATTAGTTGATTAGAAATTGGCGGCAGAGGGCCGAATGCAGAAGGCGGAAGGCCGGTGCGGTAGGCAGGAGGCAGTGGGCAGGATGGGGTGTCCGGATCCGGGGAGAAGGAGGGCGCCTGGCCGTAGAACTGTAGAACTGTAGAACTGTAGAACTGTAGAACTGTAGAACTGT
>CALJMB010000294.1 GCA_937982515.1 uncultured Balneolaceae bacterium | reverse complement strand
ATAAACAGGTAGTTCAAATAACTTTTCATTATATATCTCATGGGAAGGATCCAGCAGATTGAACCGTACATATCTTTTATTATTCTTCTTGAATACATGAATATGGTGGCAATGCAGACTTGAGGTATAGGCCCCGGTATCAATTTTTGCGTCGATGTCAAATAACTCCCATTCTGGGAAATTAACGCGTTCTACCCTGCCGATTATTATATGGTTTCCGGGCGCTTCTAAGGTATTCATAACATTTAAAAGCCAGCTGGATTTAAGACTTCAAGTATACGGGATATTTCTCATTGTGTCATCAGTACAAATGATATTTGTAGCAAATAGTCTGCCTCATATAACTGCCATGGCGGACCGGTTTTTAAGATAAGAACAGTATCGGAAATAAACCCAGTGATGCCTTTTTTTCATCTTTTAGTGTTAATATGTACCCTTTGGTATTTAAAATTGAATGCAGCCGCCAGAAAAAGACGCTCTAATATAACTTGAATCAAAAGAAATGCATCAGCCTGTTGACGGGATAACGTTGAAAAATACTTCTTTGTTACAAAACGAAGAATTAATTGCCGTGGTTAATCACATGGCCCGGGACATGAAGTTTTTTGCCACCTGCTATATTATTTATGGAGTGTTTATCAGCCTCACCATATTTGGAGCTGTCATCGGTATCCCTGTAATTATTTTTAATCTGAAGCTACGCAAGTCAGCTGATCAATACCGAAGGTTCTTGTATACCAATGATTTTTATCAACTATCTAAAGCCTTTACAAACCAGAGGAAGTTTTTCTTTTTCAATAAGGTTTTACTTATCGCCGGAATGATTTTCCTGCTGCTATACATCGTTCTGATAGTGTTATTCGGACTGACGCTGTTTTCCTTTTCAACCGATAGCTTTGTTATAACATAAAAAAAGAGCCGGCTCTCTCTTAAAACCGGCTCTTTTTTGCGTTTCCTGTCTTTTGTGAAGATCAGGATCGGTTATAGTTTTTTTCCCTGGCCAGCATAACACCAAGTACCACAAGAGCTAGCACACTGGCACCTAACAGGTATACAAGTATGTTATTGGATTCCGGCACGGCGTTAACAGCCCAGTCATCAAGCTTTTGGTCTATCGAGGCCATCTGTCGATTGGAAAGTACATCTCCCTGATCCAAAAAGGCCGACCATTCAGCTTTTATCTGGTTGGTCCAGAATGCATTAAACTGCTTATATCTCTTGTATCCTTCTTCAGTAGCCTTTTCCTTACTCGAACTTATCGAATTATCCAGAAATCCATTCAGGACGTTGTAAAATTCCTGGCTGTTATTAAATTCAGGCAAATCAATTCCAGTTTCACTGACAGCACGATTTAAGGATGCCCAGGTTTTTTGGGAAATTTGTTCATCCCACTCTTCAATGGCCTTATTCATCTGCTCTCTTGCTTCATCACTCTTTTCAGCATAAATGCTGGTGATCTTGCCTCCCAGCGAATTCCACATTTTCTCGAATTGCTGTTGTACAGCATTCATACGTAAATATTCTTCTGTGGAAATCTTGGGATTGGATTTCAGAAATGCAATGTTCTCCCGAACAATACCTTCCACCATTGCCAGGGCGTTGCCTCCGGCATCAACACGTAACTGTTGCCGGACTTTCTCCAGATTTTCTACAGACTGAAAATCCATTTGATCATAGGCAACCATAATCGAATCCACAAATGAGAGAATTAAATCGTCTCGCTTTTCCAGACTCTCCCGGTACTGGCGAACCAGGCCTGACAGCTCCTTCTCACTGTTTACCGATTGCCTGATAGCTTCCCGAAGGGAGTCTGAGCGGGTATTTAGCCGATCGAGATGATCTCCATAAAATGCCAGCCGGTCGTTCAGTCGGATAAGCTTATTTTCCTGATATTCGATTGTAGCCATCCGTCGCTGAATAGTAATGGTGCGTCTCTTAAGATCTGTCAGACGACCTTTAAAGGTGTCGGGATGAAGCACCTTATTCAATAGATTATCATGACTCTTATAACCGTCTTCTAATCGTTTGACGCGTTCAAACAACATCTTTGCCTCCTTCAGACTTTCCACCAACTCTATACTGTCGCTAATGGCTTTATACTCTTCTTTGAAACCGCGCTGAATTTCGTAGTCGGACCGGACAGCCTGGCCCATTACGTCAAGGCTGGAACCGGCAGCGATGAAAGCTGCCAGTATACAAGAGGCGATTCTGCGACATAACACCTGTTTTGTAGTTTTCATTGTACCTTGGCCTCCTTAGGTTCGTTTTTATCACTATTTTCGATTCCTTTGGAAGAAAGTGCGTAGCTTTCTCCGCTTTCACGGCTGATTAGCTGTATGTACGGTTCACGTTGATTGAATGCGGGTTTCGCTATACCATCTGTAGAAACTTCGATTTTCTTTTCGAGTTTCATCTGGTTTTTTTCAGGTTTCATTACATACACATTTTTATAACCCGGAGCGGTAATGAAATAATAACCCTCCTGCCCTCTGATCATTCTTATTTCATTTGTCGTAACCGAAGCTGTATCATTGGTTTCGGCATACTGTAATGGCATAATGCTGAATTTCAGCCCATGCTCGATATCGTTGACTATGCCTTTTTCATCGGGTTCCAGCACCGTTTCTATAGGCTGTGAATAATCTACCTTACTTATTACCATGCTCTGTTTGCACCCCGCGAGAGCCATGCTCGTGAATAGTGCACACAGGATGATATAATGGGATAACCTTTTTTCCATATTCATTCCTGTCATTGTATTTATCAGCTATTCTGATGCATTTATTGGTCAACGCACGCATTCCCGACACACATCGAAATAGCATTAATTTGTACCTGTACCGATCATCAAGATGTTTGTAAATGAACTTCTTCAATGACGGCCGGTCCAGGCACTTCGGGAAGGTCGCTTACTACCTAAACCGTTAAAAGCGTTGATTTATATAGATTTCAACCAGTTTATAGATGACAGAAAGGAAAATGTTCCTAAAAATCTATAAGCTGACGAGCACTTCTATATCGGCATCGCCAGAAAGATTGGAACGCCCGTTAAGATCTTGCAGCTCAATGATAAAGGAGTAGCCAACTACAGTGCCTCCAAGCTTATTGACAAGCTCTGTAGCAGCTGAAGCAGAGCCTCCTGTGGCAATCAGATCGTCATGAATAAGTACATTGGCTCCTTTGGGAAAGGCATCGGCATGCATTTCTACCGAATCTTCACCATACTCTAAGGCATAGGTTGCAGAAATGGTACCGGCAGGCAATTTACCGGGTTTGCGTATGGGAATGAATCCTGCATGGAGGTCTTGTGCCAGATTTGTCCCGAATAAAAAGCCACGGGATTCTATCCCCGCTACATAGTCGATGTGCTTGTGCCTGAATGGACGCGCCAAAAGATGAGAAGTAAATTCCAGAGTATCCGGATCTTTAAGAATGGGTGTGATATCTCTAAACTGAATGCCGGGCTTAGGAAAGTTTGGAATAGTACGGATATTAGTCTTTATTAACTCGATCAGGTTATCTTTTACAGCATCCATAAAGTACAATATTTAAATTAAGTGAAGATATGAGTATAGGTATTTGTTATCTATCAATGCAAGACCACAACACATAACCACAACTGGCTTTAAGCAATGGACAATGATCAGTAAACAGTAAAAAGCTGTACCCCACGCAAGGCGTCTCCCCTCCGGGGGAGGGGAACAAGGGGTGGGTTCGGTCCAGCACGGTTTGAAGCTAGGAATGTTGAGTTTTGAATGTTGTATTAACCCAACCATCCGGCTGTGTGCGCCTTTCCCAACGATTCTATGCTTCTACCCCCTTCTGACTCCTGAATTCGGAATTCTGCATTCCCCGATACCTGAATGGTACATTTCGTACAGCCTAACTTCTAAAACTGATAGCCGATAGCTAAAAACTGACAACCCCCACAATGTCCTCAAATTCTGTACATCCCGATATATCACTACACCGTAAGCATATGAAGCAAGCGTTCATGCTAGCTGAGCAAGCCTATGATGAAAAGGAAATACCTGTAGGAGCTGTTGTGGTTCAGGGTGATCGAATTATTGGCAAAGGATACAATCAAACAGAACGTCTGAATGATCCCACAGCACACGCTGAAATCCTGGCTATAACGGCAGCCTGCGCTACAATCGGCAGTAAGTACCTGGAAGGGTGTACATTGTATGTAACCCTTGAACCATGCCCCATGTGTGCAGGAGCTCTCGTTTGGTCCAAAATAAGCCGCCTAGTATTTGGCACACCGGATGCCAAAGCCGGTGGTTGTGGATCTCTGTTTAACATCGCTTCCAATAAAAAACTTAATCATCAGGTAGAAATCATCCAGGGGATAATGGAACAAGATTGTGAGTGGATCCTGAAGCAGTTTTTTCGGGAGCGCCGCTCCGGGGACAATAACAACAGGCCTTTCTGAGTGTACACAAAATGGTACTGTGTCAGTCAAATAAATAAACATGTCTAAAACGCTTTCCTCCCTCCTCCTATCAGTTCTCTTGGCGGTATTATCCTTCACGCCTGCACAGGCACAACACCTGCAGCGATATGAATTCGAGAGTCCCCACATGGGTACGCTCTTTCGGGTCGTTCTCTATGCATCCGGTGATTCAGTGGCCCGTGCGGCCGCCCACTCCTCCTTTGAGAGAATCGAAATCCTCGACAGCCTGTTCAGCGACTACAAAGAAAACAGCGAGCTGAGCCGGCTATCCTCCCGGTCCGGAACAGGCAGGTTTATAAAGGTAAGCGCTCCGTTGTTTGAGGTGCTAAACAAAGCTCAGATTCTGGCAAAACAAACCGGCGGAGCTTTTGACGTTACGGTTGGGCCTTACGTAAAACTCTGGAGAGAAATGTGGAGTGATGAAAAGCCCCGGCTGCCTGATAAAACAATCTTAGGAAAAGTGAGTCAATCTGTTGGATACCAACACATTAAGCTTGATAGATCAAGTCTATCGGTATTCCTGGGCCAGCCGAATATGTTGCTGGACCTGGGGGGGATTGCCAAAGGCTATGCGGCAGACGAAGCGCTGCGTATACTCCGTGAGTTTGGAATTCACTCGGCACTGGTTGACGCCGGAGGAGACATCACAGTCGGGAATGCGCCACCGGGAGAGGAAGGATGGCGTGTGAGCATTCCGATTTACAGCAAACAAGGGGGTTTGGAGTATATGACGCTACGGCTCGCTAATCGTGCGGTTGCCACATCCGGCGACCTCTTCCGGCATATTGAAATTGAAGGGAAGCGTTATTCCCACATTATCGACCCCCATACCGGACTGGGGCTCACCAACCGAAGCAGTGTAACCATTGTGGCTCCGGATGGGATTACAGCCGACAGCTACGCCTCAGCCGTGAGTGTGATGGGGCCGCATGACGGAATTCAGTTTATTGAAGAGAAAGGCCACATATCTGCCCATGTTGAATACTATGAAAACGGAGCCGTTCTTAGAACAGAAACAGCAGACTTTAACACGTTAAGAGAGAAATAGTAGTTTAACGTTAGTTCAACATTCTGGAATCGTTATACATCGCAGATTTCCACTCCCTGCTTTAAGGCCGCCAGTTCGTCATCCCATGTAGGAATAAATTCCTGCCCCACGAAACCGTCGTATCCTGTTTCCACGATAGCTTTGATAATGGCCGGATAGTACAGCTCCTGGGTTTCATCAATCTCATTACGTCCCGGTACACCCCCTGTATGATAGTGGGCGATATATTCATGGTTATCCCGGATCGTCCGTATCACGTCTCCTTCCATAATTTGCATATGATAAATATCATATAGCAGTTTAAAACGACTGGAACCGATACGATTGCAGAGCTTAACGCCCCACTCCGTATGGTCACATTGATAATCCGGATGATCTATTTTACTATTGAGCAGTTCCATACAGACTGTAACCTTGTATTTCTCAGCCGTCTTCATTACGCGCTTAAGTCCCTGGGTACAATTCAGCAGCCCAGTTTCATCGTCCATACCATTTCGGTTTCCGGAAAAACAGATGATTTTCTCGAAGCCGGCCTCGGCAACCATGGGAATTACACGCTGATAATCTTCCACCAGTTCATTATGCAGCTCAGGGTTGTTAAACCCTCGTGTAATTCCTAAACCTGCTCCCTGAGGCATGGCACAGGTAAGGCCGTATTTTTTTAAAACCGGCCACTCATGTGGTCCCAGCAGTTCAACAGACTGTAACCCGATCTGTTTGGCTGCCTGGCAAAACTCTTCCAGAGGTATATCTCCATAGCACCATTTACACACAGAGTGTTTGATGGTTCCGCTCAATTCTGTACCGAGAAGCTTGTTGGCAGCCTCAACAGACCCGGCCAATCCCGGAAGGGCGCCGAAGCCGACAATGGTTCCTATTTTACCGATGGCATTTCTGCGTGTGATATTCATAATACTTTTTTGTTTTTTGATAATTACCGTGAATCCGAGAAAAGAGATATGGAATGCTTTACAAGCTCTCCCCTCAAGGAGGGACTTATATGTCTCGTATTTCTTATTTCAAACTCACATTAATTGCCTGTTTTATCAATTGAATACGGATTTGTTACGACTACAGCCGGAATGTAATAGTACCTACAGCGGCTATATAGTTATGCTAACATGGTGCAGGCAGCTATAAAACTATATGTGCTATAGCGTCCATAGTAGCTTGCTATAGCTATGTAGTCAATGGGCCAGGCCATAGCCCGGAACTATGGGGCATGCTTGTTTTTGCATATATGATCAGGGTGCGGGCAATTAGCCTGGGTATAGTTTATTAAAAAGAAAAACATTATCAGCTATAAAAAACAGGCTGCCGTATAAATATGCGGCAGCCTGTTTACATTAATCCTGACAAAGAAGAACTACGTTAATTTTATTCATAATGTGGATTCTGAGTCATTTCATTATTCTTGTTCATCTCGTCCCGGGGGATGGGGGTAAAATACATCTTGTCATCCCATGCCCTTTGCTGAACCTCTGTGACGCTATACTCATAATCATAGTATGTGCTCCGTTCCGGACGGCTGTCGCCCTTTACACGGATGTCAATGCCCTGGGCAGCTTCGTCCAATTCATCGGGAGCAATCATCCAATGCCGAACATCAAAGTAGCGCTGCTCTTCAAAAGCCATTTCGATGCGGCGCTCATTGCGGTACTCATCCACCAGTTGCTGTCCTGTTGCGGTAATATCCGGCATACCCGCCCGGTGCCTGATTTCGTTTAACGCATCGCGGGCGTCTTGCTCCAGTCCGAGCCCGATGGATGCCTCTGCGTAATTAAGCAGTATTTCCGCATACCTGAAGAATGGCCACGGAACGGTCTGCTCCGTTGCACGGTAATTCACCGAAGGATCAATAAACTTGCGCAGGTAGTAGTGTGAATAACTGCCGTTCCAGTTTTCGATAGGCCCGTCACGGGTATCGAGGCCGGGAAGCTCGCTGCCGTCAGGCAGTGTGATGCGTGTAAAAGTCTGGACAATACCGTAAGGGTCTATGGCCTCAGCGTCTGTTTCACGCGCTCTCCACGATGCCCCATCGTAGAGGATGCTGGCATAAAAACGCGGATCACGGTTTTCATATGGTGCTGCCGCGTGTGTGGGATTGCCCCAGTCAAACTCCGACCCGTCGGACATCCGGTAATCATCCACCAGTTGTTGTATAGGGGTGTTTCCGGCCCAGCCGTGCGATCCATTGACTCCGTTGTACATACCCGGGTTGGGATGGCTTCCGGTCAGGGTAAAATGGCGGCTTAGAATTGTCTCTTCTGTGGTGTTACTCAGAAACAGGTCTACATAGTTCTGAGCCGTTGAATCACCGGGAGCGGGATTGGCCCGGAATAAACTGTATGTTTTAAGATCCATTACCGCTTCGGCAGCATCACGGGCTCTCTGCCAACGCTCCATACGGTCCCCGCCGGTGTAACCGGTCTCTGGCATACCGGAGGGATTGAGGTTAAACAGATCTCTGGCTGCATAGAGTAACACTCTGGATTTTAGTGCCAAAGCCGCTCCCTGAGTGGCGCGACCCAGAGCTACGTTCTTATAGCCGGCTAATATGTTGGCCGCTGAATCGGCGTCACTGGCGATGAAATTGACGGTCTCCTCAAAAGTGCTGCGCGGTACCGAGGTATCTTCATCGTCCAGGCCATACACCTTAGTGATGAGTGGCACGCCTCCGAACATACGCATCAGATTGTGGTAGAAGTAGGCGCGCAGGAAGTGAGCTTCACCTCTCATTCGCCTGACCTCTGCCTGTCCATCGCCGGAATAACCGGCCGACTCTTTGAGAAAAGTATTTACTTGCCTGATTCTCCAGTAGAGATCATTCCACTGCAAATACGAATACCTGCCATTATTCAGGGCCTGCATGTCGCCAGGACTAATGGTAGCCTGTACCACGGCATTAATTCCGTAACCGTGGATAAAGTGAGACTCATCGGTCATGGAACTCAGCATGGTTTCGTTGAGTCCGTGTCCCATGCCGAGGTAGATATCATTCAGGTTGGCCTCCATCAGCCCGGGGTCTTCCCAAACCAAGGCAGATGAAATCTGATTTAGGGGCTTATCGCTCAGGATGTCGTCATTACATCCTGCAACAGCGAGTAAGACGCATACAACTGTTGTAAAAACTGTGATGTGTTTATTCATAATGATACCTCGGTTTAAAATGTCAAATTCATACCAATATTGACCACCCGGGTCTGCGGGTAATAGGCGCCAGAGGCGTTGTTTGATTCGGGATCCATCAGCTTAAACTTGTCCCAGGTCAAAAGGTTAAACCCGTTGGCATAGATTCTCAGCCGCTTTATACCGGCTTTGGTACTGAGATCAACCGGAAGGTTATATCCGATCTCCAATGTTTTTAAGCGTATGTAATCGGTACTGCGCAGCCAGAAGGTATTGGCATGTTCGCCCATTGGCGACCAGTACTGATCAGCCCGCTGATAGGCACGGGGCCATGTAAAGGGGCCACCTTCGGCCGGTTTCATACCTTTTTCACTGCTCATATCGGGCCTCCACCGGTTTTGCGCGTAGTCATTGAAGTAGTTGCCAAAGTTTCCGGATTCGGTGGATACGTACTGTACCGCTCCTGTTGCCCACTGGAAGAATACAGACATATCGAACTGCTTGTAAGCGGCGGAAAGTGTGAGCCCCCCGTTAAAATCCGGCCAGCGGTTTTTCTCAATGCGTATGCGGTCATCTGCGTCAATTCGGCCATTGCCGTCTAGATCTTCATAGATGAGATCCCCGGGCCGGGCGCCATCCCAGTGCGGGTAGCTGTCTACGTGCTTCTGATCCTGGAAAACGCCGATCACATTATAATACAGGCCGGTATTCATCTTGTGCCCGGTAGATTTTTGCCACTCGGGTGCTCCCGGTGTTTCATCCCAGAATTCTATTTTGTCTGTGGACCATCCGGCATTCAGTTTGGTGCTGAAAGACAGATTCTGGTTCACCGGATGATCGTACGAGATCGAACCGTCGTATCCCCAGCTTCTCACTTCGCCCAGGTTTTCACGGGGCAGGTTCAGCCCTGTACTCGCGGGAATTGAAGCGTTTCGTGTAATGAGGATATCCGTTCTCAGCTCGTTCCAGTAGTCGAAGGTAAAAGAAAGCCTTTGATCAAGGAGTACCGCATCGAACCCGATATCTAATTTTGAAGATTTCTCCCAGGTAACATTGGTATTCGGTGTACTTGCCTGATAGATACTCTTGACATCTTGGCCGTTAAATACATACCCGCCACCAAACTGGTAAGCTGCCAGGTACTGCCGTTCTTGCACCAGGCGATTTGAATCCAGGATGTCGTTGCCGGTTTTTCCCCATGAAGCCCTGAGCTTTAACTCATCAAAGAGCCCACCGGTGGATTCCTGAAACCAGTCTTCCTGGGTTAGCCTCCACCCTGCCGAGAAAGCAGGAAAGAACCCGTAGCGGCCGCTTTCGGGAAACAGATAGGAACCATCGTACCGGGCCACTACTTCGAATAAATATTTGCTCATGTATTGGTAGTTAAACCTCCCGAAATAGTTTTGCCGGGCTCCGTGGGCTGCCCCTCCGCCATTTGACCAGTTCTGCGATCCGCCCGCAAAAAGTTGATCGATCGCCGTGGATATAAAATCACGCCGGTAAGCGCCAAAATCGGATTCTTTGAACTGTTGCCGTTCCGTACCTATCATAAGTGAAACGTCGTGGTCTTCAAAGGTGTGTCTGTAGTTAGCCACCAGGTTTCCCAGTATGGTATACTGTTGATAGTAGTACTGTTCAAGTTCTGGTTCGCTTGGTCCCTTTTTGGAAGCGGTCAAATATTGCTCAGGATCACCTCCCTTATTGCTATATTCTGCTTTGTCAAAGTCGTACAGCGTCCAGGGATGCCGCCATAATTTTCTATCCCGGAACTGCTTATCGAAAGAGACTCTTCCGCTGATTTCTAATCCGTTTATACCGGGAACCAGCACATTTAACCCCAGATCACTGTTCAGAAACCATCGCTGATCGCGGTCATATCCGGTCTGTGTAGTACCTGTTACCACCGGTTGCTCGCCGTTTTCGATGTCAGGCCCTGGCAGGCCGTTCGGAAAGTACGCCGGATCGGTAGGTTTGCCACGCATCAACATCCTGAATGTTGGACCCGCCCCCACAGTGGGAAAGTTCCTGTCTTCCAGCCGACCTCCCAAGTTAAGGGTAAGGTTGATATTTTTGGATAGCTGGTTTTCAAAATTGGCCCGGAAATTCCCTTGGTTGTAACGAGTTGCACTGTTTCGGTAATATCCGTCTTGTGTTTGCCCGCCAAGAGAAATGTAATAACTGAGATTTTCAGTGCCTCCCTGAACGGCCATATTTCCTTTAGTCTGCAGGGATATAGGCTTCAGCGCTTCGTTAAACCAGTCTGTATCAGGGTAGAGCCACGGATCGGAGTTTGGATCCGAGTATCCCTGAATCTGCTCCTGTGTAAATTGAGCCGGTTGCCCCTCGTACAGGCTTATTTCGTTAAGCATGGTGGCATAAGTCGCCGCATTCGCCATTTCGGGTATACGGGTAGGCTGGTTAAAGCCCTGGTCAAAACTCACTGAAAATTCGGGCGCCATTTCTCTCCGGCCGCTTTTGGTAGTAATAAGAATGACCCCGTTGGCAGCTTCAGAACCATAGATGGCTGCGGTGGCATCCTTAAGGATACTGATACTCTGTATATCATTGGGATCCAGCCGATCCAGCCCTCCGGCACGATTGGGCACACCATCTATCACCACGAGCGGCTCGTTGTTGTTCAGACTGTGATTACCGCGGATGCGTATCGATGCTCCGTCATACCCCGGCTCCCCGCTGGAGTTAAGTGTTACGATACCGGATAGCTTCCCCGCCAGAGTATTCGAGAAGTTGGCCACCCGGGCCTCTTTCAATTCGCCCAGCGATACCGACGATACGGCACCGGTTAGTGTGGTCTTCTCCTGTTCGCCGTAACCCACAACCACCAGCTCTTCACCGGAATAGGTTTGAGGCTGGAGCCTTACATTAAGCTCTGTACGGCCATTGATAGGCACTTCCAGGGTATGGAACCCTATAAATGAAAAAACAAGAGTGTCTTGCAATGTGGGCACCTGCATTTCAAACTCCCCGTTAGCGCCACTTGAGGTACCTTGTGTGGTTCCCTTTATTACAATATTCACACCTGGCAGGGATTCTCCCTGATTGTCCGTTACCGTTCCGGTTATCGTTTCATCATAAACGGATTCCTCTGCTGTTCTGTCGCGAATAATTCCGAAGATACGTGCATCCAACTGCTTCAGCGCCAAAGGATAATCCTCTATAACATTAAGAATATCGCTGAACACATCATCAGACAAAACCAGTTTTCTTTTCAGTGTTTTGGATTCTAGCAGATGTTCTTCATAGAGAAAGGCAACATTGTGGCTTGCCTCTATAACATCAAGAGCTATACTCAGGGCGGTTCCCTGCCTGAGTGTCTCAACTTCTTTATTTGCCCGTTGAGTTTCTAATGTCAATATGTGGCTTATCCCTTCCTGAGCCTGCGAAACAGTCACAGAAATACAGGATACAACCAGCACCACCAGTATATATTTAAGTGTTTTCCTTAACATCACTTCCCTGTTTTCTTAGTTGTAGGTTTTTAGTTACTGCAGTCTTGCTTGTAATCAGTTAGGCATACTTATGATTTTCCTTTTGAGTTATTGTTTTTCCACCAAAGAATATGACGGGGGACTCAGGATTTATGACCTTCATATCCCCGATATTCTACAGAAGATTTATTATTTAAGAATAACTGAGGTGTATTAGGAGATGGCCATAGTCTATTTCTAATCAGAGGCTG
>CALJMB010000293.1 GCA_937982515.1 uncultured Balneolaceae bacterium | reverse complement strand
AAAATGAAGTTCCTCCGTTCTGAACACCGTTCCCCGGAAGGCGGCTGCTTTAGTACCATCCTGATTCACTATGATAATGCTATACACACCGATCCGGTTCCCCATACTTATCTCTTCGGTGGAAACGGTCAGAATATCACCTGCATTTATTTGCCGGACATAAGAAATATTATTCTCCAGAGCCAGGGCTACACGGCCGTAGCTGTTGGAGGCGAAGGCCAGGGCGCTGTCGGCCAGTGAAAAGGCGATGCCTCCGTGGGAGACATTGAAGCCGTTGGTCATCTCCGGGCGTACTAGCATAGACAAAGTAACATGCCCCGGTTTTACATCCAGAATCTCAATACCCAACCACCGGCTGAAGGCATCGTCAGCCATCATCTTTTCGACTACTTTTTCTGCCAGAGTTTGATTGTTCATGTTGTAAGAATTCAGAATTCAGAATTCCGAATTCAGGACTCAGGAGGTGTTCAGGCTATTCTGAATTCTGACTCCTGAATTCTGTATTCTGCTTTTAATAAAATGTCTCGCTATTCCTAACTTTCCTCTTAAGCAGTGGATTGGGCCGGTAGCGGTCTTCATTATATTCTTCATAGAGCGTTGAAATATTTTCCAGCACGGCGGGCAGCCCGATCTCATCCGCCCATTTCAGCAATCCTTTTGGGTAGTTTACCCCTTTGGTCATAGCCAGATCTATATCCTCTGCCGTAGCTATGTTCATAAAGAGCACATCAGCTGCTTCATTGATAAGCATACTCACGATGCGGTTGACTATTTTTTCTCCTGCTTCTCTATCCTGTACCGGTTCCGGGTTTTCTGCATGCTCGCCGTAATCATAAAACCCTTTACCCGATTTCCGGCCAAGGTAACCGGCTTCCACCATCCGCTTCTGTGTGAAGGAAGGTTTGAAGCGCGGATCATAGAAAAACTCCTTGAAGACGGTTTCTGTTACTTTGTAATTTATGTCATTGCCTATAAAGTCCATCAGTTCAAATGGTCCCATGCGGAAACCGCCGATCTCTTTCATGGCCCAGTCGATGGTCGCCGCATCGGCCATTCCCTCTTCCAGCATGCGAAGAGCTTCGCCATAGAACGGCCGGGCTACCCGGTTCACGATAAAACCCGGAGTGTCTTTTGCCAGAACCGTAGTCTTCCCCCAGTTATTTATCAGCGTTCTGGTAGTTCCTGCAGTTCCATTTGCAGTAGAAATCCCCGGAATAATCTCCACCAACGGCATTAAGGGAGCGGGATTAAAAAAATGAATGCCCAGAAACCGCTCCGGCTTTTTAAGGGCGGATGAGATAGAGGCTATAGACAGGGAGGAGGTGTTGGTAGCCAGGATGCACTTTCTGGAAACAATTCCTTCCAGCCGCCGGAAAACGTCCTTTTTAACCTCCAGATCTTCAATGACGGCTTCGATGGCGAAATCACAGGCTCCGTAGCCGGTGAGGTCTTCGACAAAGTGGATTCGGTTTAGTATGCTATCCACTTCGTCCTGCGTCATACGCTCTTTTTTAATCTGGCGCTGAAGGATACTTCTCAACCCTTCTTCCGACTTTTCCAGCTGCTCACCGAAGCTGTCATAAAGATATACCTCATGTCCACAGGCAGCGGCTACCTGAGCTATGCCGGTTCCCATCGTCCCGGCTCCGACAACGCCAATAACGGAATCTGTATCCATGCTGCTCTTGAGTTTTCAACTATTTTATCATAACGGCTTTAAATGAAAATAAAGAATAATTCGTGAAAACCAACCACGGCATATAGTCACCGATACCAACGCTCAAGGCAATGGTATCGGCCAAGCAAAGAAGTTCTATTCAATTAACGCGGTTAGGGAATGAATGAAAAACAGGCATGATACAGCCCCCCTTTGAAGGCAGGGCTGTTCCGTTCTGTTTGGTAATATTCGAATGTGCGCCCGCGCTCTTTCGGTCAATCCCCCTGGCCCCCTTCTCCAAGGGGGAATGATTAGCCGGGCACAGGCAATCTCCCCCTTAGCAAAGGGGGATTAAGGGGGGTGCCCGGCAAGGAATAGGGAATAGGAGAGCCGTAGCACATAGAACGGAACAGCCCTGCCCTTAGCAAAAGGGGGGACTACCTTCTAAGGAATCGCAGTCACTAAACGCGTTTCAGCTTTGACAAACAATATAGAAATAGCTATCATTACGATATCAATCAGTAATTATTAACTTACCCATCATGGCAAAAGACGTATTAATTCGAAATATCGATGAAGAGACTCTGGAAAAACTCAAGAAGAAAGCGGCCGCTAATAATAGATCTCTGCAAGCAGAACTGAAGTCTCTGCTGGAAAGCTATGCGGGCCCTGATATAGAGGAGACCAGAAATAGAGTCCACGAAATCATCAAAAAATACAGGGCTGAGGGCAGAGTGTTCTCAGATAGCACAAAAGATATCCGGGAAGACAGGGAGCGATGAGCCCAATAGTTATTGATACTTCAGTAGCGATCAAATGGCTGGCTGATGAGCCCGGGACCGACCAGGCACTGGCTCTGCTCCGGCGGATTGACCTTTTCTATGTGCCTGATTTCTTTTTGGTAGAGATGGATGCCGTTCTGGCCAAAAAGATCAGAAAAAGAGAACTGGAACAGCAAGAAGCCTCTTATCTTCGGGAGGAAGTAAGAAAACTTCCCTTTCAGTTAATTGCGTATGAAAACATATCGGAATATGCGTTCGATCTGGCCGCTTCACTCCCTGTTACACTGTACGATGCCATGTTTCTTTCCGTAGCGATACATAATGACAGTTGTATGATAACTGCAGACCAGCGATTTTACAATGGCCTCCAAAACACTCCTTTAAATGATTATATTCAGTTGCTGAGCCGATAGGTACCACTACCTTCCCTTAAACTTCGGTTTCCTTTTTTCCAAAAAAGCCTGAACGCCCTCCTGATAGTCGTGTGTCTGGCCTGCTTTTGTCTGCAGATCGGCTTCCAGATCCAGCTGATCTTCCAGGTTATTGGAAAAGGAGCGGTTAACGGCCCGTTTGTACAGCCCGAATCCCCGGGTCGGCCGCGTAGCCAGTTTGCTACAGATATTTCCGGCTTCTTCCGCCAGCTTATCCGTATGAACAGTTTTACAGATCAGGCCTATCTCCTCTGCCTGTTCTGCAGATACTTTTTCATCCAGCAGGTACAGCATGTTGGCCCGCTGAAGGCCGACCAGGCGGGGCAGAAAGAAGGTGCCTCCGCTATCGGGAATGAGCCCGATTTTACCGAACGACTGTACAAACACAGCCTCATCAGAAGCGATGGTAATATCGCAGGCGAAAGCAAGATTTGCTCCCGCTCCGGCTGCTGTTCCGTTTACCGCGCAGACTACCGGTTTTGGAAGTTGACGTATAGCTTTGATGATGGGATTATAGCTGGAACGCACCGTATCTCCCAGCAGATAATGGCCGTCTTTGGATCGTTCCACTACTTCCGGCAGATCCTGCCCCGCACAGAACGCTCTTCCCTCTCCGGTAAGCAGAACGCAGCGGATGTCATCATTTGAAGCCGCTTCTTTCAGTGCCTTCTGCAGCTCTTTGGCCATAGGTTCGGTAAAGCTGTTGAGCTTGTCCGGCCGGTTAAGCGAAATAGAAGCAACACCTTCCGAGACAGAATATTTAATAAAGCTATAGTCCATATTATATTTATTTTGCCACAGATATGCACAGATGAACGCAGATATATTTTATTAATCAACAGTGATAATCTGTGTCAATCTGTGGCCCTTATATACACTTGAAGTGTTCAAACGGTTCTTCACAGTCTCGGCAGTAGTACTGTGCTTTACATGGTGTGGAGCCAAAAGCGCTCTGCAATTCGGTATTCAGCGAGTCACAATAGGGACAGGGAATGATCTTTGTATTGTTAAGGCTTGAAAGGAAATCCTCCTCCCCGCCGGTTTTTCCGGGGGGAGCGATCCCGTAATCCTTAAGCTTTTTCTTCGCTTCCCCGGTCATCCAGTCGGTTGTCCACGGTTCCGAAAAATCCTTTCGAATCTCCAGATTTCCCACACCCGCGTCACTTAGTTTCTTTCTGATCTCATTCTTTATTGCAGCCATAGCCGGACAGCCTGAATAGGTGGGCGTTATTTTGATGATTACCTTGTCGCCTTCTGTTTCCACACTCCGGGCAATGCCCATCTCAACAATGTTGAGTACAGGAATCTCGGGATCTGTGATCTCTGCCAGGAAATCCCAAATCTGTTTTTTGGATACTATGTCGGTTATAGTGCTCAAATTAAGTTACTTTTAGCCACGGATTTACACAGATAATCACGGATAGGTTTGAATCGATTCACATAAAATCTGTGCTCATCTGTGAAGATCTGTGGCTGTTATTCCCACTGTGCGTTGGGGTAAGAGCGGCGCAGGTGTTGCATTTCTGCTAAAAGATGTCCAAGATGTTCGGTATGCAACCCTTTTCGTCCTCCCGTAACCATGTACTGATCAAAGCCGGGTATCTCAAGGGTGGCTTCTTCCAATACGTCGGTCACCAGTTTCTCCCACCGGGGCTTGATCTTTTCGGGGTCCGTGGCCAGATTTCTTTCTGCCAGAATTTCATCCACTTCATCCGCATAGAACAGTTCTCCGGTATAGGCCCACAGTTCGTCAAAGGCCTTTTGAATGCGGTTGTGGCTTTCCTCCGTACCATCTCCGAGCCGCAGTACCCATTCGCGGCTGTGGCGCAGGTGGTATGTTATCTCTTTAAAGTGCTTCCCGGCCAT
>CALJMB010000292.1 GCA_937982515.1 uncultured Balneolaceae bacterium | reverse complement strand
AGTAGACGGCCCGGGGTGCTTATTACTTTTTACTCTTAAATTCTACACAACCTCCTCATTCAAATCCCGGAAGATGACCTTGGTATGGAATTCACCGTTTTCTCCCATGGGATCTATTTCCCGGGGCAGCTGCCGGACCAGTTGTTGATCATACGTTTCTCCAACGCGAAGATACGGCCGGAACTCTTCCCGGACAGCGCTGATTTCAACTTTTATGGGTTTAAATAGCAGCACAGGCAGCAAATCGTGCAGGCTTTTCTGCCAGATCGGGAAGAGGCAGGTGTAACCCATAGCGCCGAATACCGATGCTCTCCAGTTCCGGAGCTCCTCATTCTTCCAGTCCCCGAAAACCAGATGTTGAACGGGTTCAGGCTCTTTTTGAAAGACTTCTTCCAGTTTTTCAAGATAGAGGTCATTTGGGCAATTGTTGGGCAGAGGCACTGTTAAAAGGTCCAGGCCGAGCTCTAAAGCCTGCTTTTTAATATCTTTCAGGGCGATGTTTTGATGAGGGACGATCTCTTTTCCCTGCTCATACGTAGTTAACAATTTCAGCGGGCGGGTGCCATACTCCTGGCGGTAAAACTCTAAGGCAAGGAACGAGTCTTTACCGCCACTCCAAAATAAAATATCCATTTTTTACGGACATGTTAGTTTAAGAATTTAGGGGTTGATATCAGGCAAAATATCCAAAGTTCCTTCCCGGAAGAGATGTTATACCTTTTATGATATTCTTTATCAACGCACACTTATTACACCATTTATTGATGTCTATACAGTTGCCGTCAATGCCATTGCCCCGGCCTTCAGGCCAGGGATAGCGGGATCCTCTAAAAACAGGCAGATAAAATTCTGAATTCTGTATTCTGAGTTCTATATTCCGGGGCATATACATCCAAGATAAACTCCAGTCGAACGCAAGACAATGGCGAAAAGAAAGTATTGGCTAATGAAATCGGAACCGTATGATTTTAGTATCGACGACCTGAAAGCGGTAGGTACGGAACCCTGGGACGGCGTACGGAATTACGAAGCGCGAAATTTTATGAAAGATGAAATGAAGATAGGAGATGGAGTTCTGTTCTATCACTCCAATGTGCGTCCACCCTGTATTGTGGGTACCATGGAAGTGGCCAGCGAACCCTATCCCGACCCTACTCAATTTGACCCCGACTCTCCGTATTTTGATGAGAAAAGCAGTGAAGCCAATCCTACCTGGGAGCTTGTGGACGTAAAGTTTGTTCAGAAATTCGATAAAGCGGTAACCCGCGATGCCATCAAAGCGGAGCCCGCATTGCAGAATATGACACTTCTAAAACGATTCCGGCTCTCCGTCACCCCCGTAACAGAAGAGGAGTGGCTCAAAATTCATGAAATGGCAGGAGCTGAAGCGCTGTGAACGGAGCGCTTTAAGTGAAAAAGCGAAAGGTGAGAAGTAAAAAGGTAAAAGCAGAGGGCAATGAACAGTAATCAGTAATCAGCAAATGGCAGTGACAGAAAGTAAGGAGTCTCCCCTCCATCGGAGGGGAACAAGGGGTGGGTTCGAAAGGGCACCATTCTGACTCCTGAATTCGGAATTCTGAATTCCCTGCTGCTACTTGACATTGCATTCTGCTTCGCTCAGCTTGCTGATAGCTGATAGCTGATAGCTGATAGCTGATAGCTG
>CALJMB010000291.1 GCA_937982515.1 uncultured Balneolaceae bacterium | reverse complement strand
CAGCGTCTTGAAGATGGTTCTGAAGACTATCGTTTTATCCCCGGCCTGTTCGCTCAGTATGAACATATCTTCAACCCCTCATGGCGCGGGCTCGTTGGGTTCCGTACCGATCATTACGACGAGCATGGATTTATTTTCTCTCCCCGCTTTAATCTGAAAATCCGTGCTTCCAATCACACAACGATCCGGTTGAATGCAGGTACAGGCTTTCGCATCGTCAATCTCTTCACGGAACAGCATGATGTGCTTTCGGGATCCCGCCGCGTAGTTATTTCAGAGCATCTCGACCCTGAGCGTTCATTCAACGCTACGCTGAACCTCAACCAAATTATAGATATTGGCATTTCCGTTCTCAATATTGACCTGGACCTGTTCCATACCTATTTCACCAATCAAATCATTCCCGACTACAGCATCTCTAACGAAATCCGTTACTCGAATCTGGAGGGACATGCTGTCTCCCGCGGCGTCTCACTGAGTGCGGCGCATAACTTCCCCGGTCCCCTCATGTACTCTCTGGGAGTTACGCTGCAGGATGTATATCGTGAGGAGGCCCGTGTCAGGGCTCCGCTGTTATATGCTCCTGACTGGAGCGGTGTGTTTTCATTGAGTTATGCACTGGAAAGCCTCCAAATATCCATTGACTGGACAGGCCGAATCGTCGGGAAAATGCATCTACCGGAATATCCGGGATACTCAGCCATATCAGAAGTGTATACGGAACAGAATATTAAAATCTCCCGCCCCCTCAGCAGAGAATTCGAAGTGTATGCTTCCGTCAAAAACCTCTTCAATTATACACAGCAAGATCCACTGGTGGCTCCCGCCCAGCCATTTAGCGATGAATTTGCCACGGATCGCGTGTACGGCCCGCTACAGGGCCGGCGGTTGATGGCGGGTATTCGGTATATGGTAAAATGATTGCCGGAAGTATCCAGATTTGAAGCCTGCAGGAAGATCTCCACAACCCTGCCAGGGTTGCGTCCATCTACAACTTGGTGACCATTATATGACGGGCCATGTCATAACCGAGCACCTGTTCGTTTGTTTCAATATTGATGGTGACAGGCCCTTCAAACGGTGCTTTTTCTTTAATGGTAATCTGTGCCCCGGGAAGTAACCCTATTTTTTCCAGATATCTCAACAGTTCGGGATCCTGATTTTTTACCCGGCTGACAATATATCTACGGCCTTCTTCTGCTCCTGTCAGCGGCTCTACCTCCATCCGGGGCATAATACCGTCTTTACTGGGAATAGGATCGCCATGCGGGTCGTGAGTGGGATGATCGAGCAGTTCAGCGATCTTATCTTCAAACTGCTCGGAGATGTGGTGTTCCAGCTTCTCGGCTTCGTCGTGTACTTCATCCCAGGAATAGCCCATTACCTCCAGCAGGTACAATTCCAATAGCCGGTGGTGGCGAATTACTTCCAGAGCTATCTTATTCCCCGACTCGGTGAGCGAGGCCCCTCTGTATGACTCATAATCAACAAGCCCCATTTTGGCCAGCCGCTTCAACATATTCGTTGCAGAAGCGGAAGAGACATCCATAGCTTCAGCAATTTTTGTGGTGGATGCTCCTTTCTCATCGGTCTGGAGCTTATAAATAGCTTTTAAATAATCCTCTATAGACTGGCTTAATACCATAATTGGAATATCAATTAGTATATTGCGTGGAAGCAAACTCAATATATCAAAACGTAAAACCGATTACATCTCTTTTTATTATTTGCTTCCGGAATCAGTGTGCTTCCGCTTCATAAACTCATCAAACTTAACTTCCATGAACGCGCCTGACCCTACATAGATCAACAGATTGTTAAACGTATCGGCGGGAATGAACCCGGGCTGGGCGCCCAGCATCTCGCCCTGATCGTCCAGAAAATAAAATGTAGGTGTCCCGGAAATACGAAATTTCAAAGCAAACTGGCTTTCAGTCATAACTTCATTGTTAAAGGTAATTTCTCTGTCCGATTCTATATCCAGCCTCACAGGGTAATAGTATTTAGCGAGCGTATTGATTACATCCTGCTCGGGATACACCTCTTTTTCCATTTTCTTGCAGTAGCCGCACCACTCCGCCAGGGCGTACACTAACACTTTCTTTCCGTGTTCACGGGCCAGCTGCTGGGCCTCCTCCATGGAGTACCAGGTAATTTCCTTTTCACCGGCCGTATTTGAAGTTGGAGTTGACGCCGCCAAAAATATCACGGCAAATATCAGTATGATTGGAAGTTGGTTCATTAATATCAGTTGTTCGTTGGGTGAAAATGGCATGTTGGTATGTAAGGTCAGGCATGGATGAATTCAGGATGCAGGAGTCAGAAGGGCGTAGAAGCGTTGGGAATGGCCGCCCGCCCCACAGTTCTGCAGCCGGGCGCGACCCATCTTCCTGAATCCGGGCAGCCCCTCCTGCTCACTGTTCACTGTCCACTGCTTACTGCCCGGCCGAACCCATCCCCTGTTCCTCCGCCAGCCGACGGAAGGGGAGACGCCTTGCGCAGAACGCAGCGCGTTTCCGTCTACTGCCACTGCTTACTGCTCACTGACGACTGTCCTCTGCTTCCACTCAAAACTTACCATTAAACTTAATAACCATAACCGTCATGTCATCATGTTGTCTTGCCGTTCCGGTAAAGCTGGTAACATCACGGAGCAGCGAAGATAGAATTTCAGAAGATGGCTTGCCTTTTTCTTCCTGCAACAGGGAAACAAGCCGTTTGTCGCCATATAATTGGCGGGCTTCATTCAGTGCCTCTACAACACCGTCAGTATACAACACCAGTAAATCGTCTTCACATAGTGTCAACTGAATTTCTTTGATATTATTATCAAAGAGCGCCTGTTTTGTCAGCCCCAGACCCAGTCCGCCGGGCTGAAGCTCCTCAACCAGCCCTGTCTTTGAGTTTATGCGAATAATGGGATTGTGCCCACCTCTGGCAAAGGTAAATGTTTGTTGTTTCAGGTCAATGATACCATATACCAGAGAGATAAACGTTCCCTTATTCGCATTGTCATAGAATAACCGGTTGGCTTTAACCAGAAGTTCCGCTGGTGAGTCGACTTCCCGGCAAAGGCTGTGTAAGATACCTTTTGTAAACGTCATATAAAATGCGGCTTGTATTCCTTTTCCGCTAACGTCGCCGATGGTTAAGGCGATACGGTGCTCATCCAGCCGGATAAAATCGTAATAATCACCTCCGGTTTCGTAGGCGGGTTTACAGAGAGCGGCTATATCCAGCCCCATGATGTCGGGTGTTCGGACGGGCAAAAATGACTGTTGTACTTTCCGGGCAATTTGTAACTCCTGCCTGATCCGCTCTTCCTGAGCCAGCTCGTCTATATAATCCGGAATATATCGGGGAAGTACCCGCTCTTCTTTCCCTTTGATATAAGCGAGCGATCCCCAAACACAGAGAAACAGCAAAAAGAACAGGAAGGAGACAAAGAGATACATATCCGGAGAGTTTGATATGACCCAACCGGAACTGCTCCCCAGGAGGCCGAGAAATAAAAAGTGCGAAAAAAGGACGGTCAAAAAATCCCACCGCAGATACATGAGCGTGAGACTCGCTCCAAGTATCAACCCAACCAGAAATTCTTCCGGTGGCGGACCGAAGTCACTGATCTCCGGAACGATTAGCCCGCAAGCCAGAGTCATAGCTGCACCTGCCAGCCAGGTATTTTTCGTCTGTGCAAAAACCTGGCTCCCGACAATCAGAAATAAGATAATGATCATACTGAAACTGAATAAACCCGTACGCAGAAACAGATATAACGGAGGCCAGCTTACGGCACCACTGTATATTACCGGGCTGAACTGAATATACAACCCAGGCAATAGCCACAAGGCGAATGTCCAGATACCCGCCAGAATGAAGCCTGCCACCAGAGAGCGTAATACGACCAATCCTATCGGCTTGTTAAAAATCATACCTTGCCTCAGATAGTCATAAGACTCCAGTTTATCAGGCCAATATTGGCGGGTAATGGAGTCACTGACAGAAAATAAGACAAAGAAGGCCATGCACGATAATGCGCCCGCCATGCCTGTGAAGATAATCAGCATCACAGACTCCATCATATTGGCTGTAGCGCTAAACAGATGTATTTTGTTTGTGTTTCCCAAGAGGATGAAAATAGAAACAGCTAATCCGGCAATAACCGAAACTACCAATGCTGAACGGGTATCTATAGCACGGGCCCTGATACGGAAGAAGAAAATGAACATAATGCCCAGACCAAAGAGGAATACTATCCCTCCTCTCATGACAGACCAGATATCCTCCCAGCTGCTCAATGTGTTATCCGGGAACTCATATTCTGGCTGAAGACCGATCAATCCACCGGTCGGTGTTACCTGCGCAGACAGAGTGAGATGCTGCCCCATGACCGGCGATTTTGTCCTGAACCGAACCTGCGCCGTATTCATCGATTCCACCTGTTCTATGGTAACCGTATCCAGCGCCATGTCGGCTAGCGTCCACCCCATGTTTTTAATATGGTATTCCGCGATCAAAGCTGCATCCTGTCTGGATAATCTATGGGGTATCTTTTGTCTGAGGCTTTTGACAATCGCGCTTAACCGGCCTGACTGTTTTGAAGAGCTATCCACAGACTGCTGAAAATTAAAATTGAGCAGTTTCCTTAACAGCGAATCCGGAAGAAGGGGTAAAAGAGTCTCAGCCGGGTTGGCTGCTGTATCTGCAAATACAGCATAGAGCACGTCCCGGAGAACTAGTTTGTCAGGGAGTATTCCGGCATTATTTTGTAGCTCGAACACCTTCCCATGCGGGTCGACCCGAACGGTCAGCGACTGGCCGACTTCCGACCCATCTTTACCGCCTGCACTTACCTTCACCTCGGTTTCTTCCGCGGCTGAAGGTGAAACGTCGAAAAAAAGTACTTCCCAATAGTAAGGCTTAATGTTTACCGGGGGATCTTCTTTTAGTCTTAAAATGGCATTGTCGCGGCCCAGGTAGTGCTGAAGACTATCCAGAAGAGGATTATTCCCTCGAAGAGTGATTTCAGCAGAGTAATCCTCCAGTGAATAACCTAGTTCGGCCAGCTTTTCTGCAGCGCTCAACTCAGCGGTTTCCCGACTTACCGACAAATCGATACTGCTACGCGGATCCTGGGATGGATACCCCGCAAAGAACCATACGGCGGCAATAATTCCGCTTCCGATAAATACATAATTCCAAAAACTATTACTCAATGATCTCTCGTTTATTAACTGATTTATAAATACAAATAATTAACAAGCTTTCATGACACGTAAAATATGACAAAATGTTTTAAGAATTGATAAAGTATTTATTTACTTTGGGTTAGGTATAAGATCAACTATGGTATTTGGTGTTGCGCGCGGTTATTTGCAGCGGTCACATTTAGCCCTTAGGGCGTGTGGACATTCAGCCTGTGCATGTGGATGTGCGGGTGACCCGCAGGGCACATGGCGCAAAGCCCATAGCGTCTTCGATGTTGCGCCATGCTCTATGCGCTTGGCCCGTAACACAGAGATGCGCTGAATCAGCCCAAAGACACGCCGCACGTTGAATGTCCACCCGCACTAGTACAATACCTTCCCTTATCAAAGCAGGGTTGTTATGTTCTGTTTTATACGCATTCTATTTTACCATGTTGGAATAACAAGAACCGTAGACAGGCGACCGAAAACCGTGGAAGCTGCTTCAATCATCGGTCATCCGTCGCCGGCCTACTTCTCAACCATACGACATTATAAAGTGGAATATGTATAACCTGCTTTTTAACTCTGATTAAGTTTACTTCAACAGTAATTGAAATCAAATCTCTTTCATATCCAAGTTAAATTTCATGTGCCTGATCGTTTTCTCATACAAACAACATCCAACATACGATCTCATCTTTGCTGCAAACAGAGACGAAGCTTATGCCCGCGCCACTAAAGCTGCTCATTTCTGGAAAGATCACCCTCAAATCCTGGCCGGGAAAGACCTGAAGGCCGGGGGAACGTGGATGGGCGTCACCCGGAACGGGTACCTGTCGGCCCTGACAAACTACAGAGATTTATCGGTGACTAAAGAAAACCCGCCCAGCCGGGGCCATCTTGTTTTGGACTATCTCATTGAGGAGAGTGATCCCGAAAAATACATGAAAAGCGTGAGTAAAAGGGCACATCTCTACAATGGTTTCAATCTGCTGGCCGGAACCACGGATAAGCTGATGTACTATTCTAATCAATTGAGCAAGGCCCGACAGCTCTCGCCAGGACTATACGGGCTGAGCAATCACCTGCTGAACACGCCCTGGCCTAAAGTCGAGCAGGCGAGAATGGATCTGCAACATGCTATCAATCGAGAGCAGATAACGGAAGAAGAGCTTTTTGAAATTCTGAAGAATGATACACAGGCACCTGATGACGCCCTGCCCGATACCGGCCTGCCTCTGGAGCTGGAACGGGCGGTATCATCAGTCTTCATTAAAACCAGGGATTATGGAACCAGAGGTTCAACAGTACTGCTTATCGATAAAGATGGTCATGTAACGTTTACCGAGCGTCGCTACGGACCGGAAGGTACAGACAGGGAGGAAACAGCCCGATTTGAATTTGATATTGAAAATAAGGCTTAGCCTGTAACCCCCAAGCCCGCCTCCAACCCTAAGCTTATATAGCGCGAGCGTCCGCTTGTGCTACCCCAGACTCATTAATAGCGCGAGCGTCCGCTCGTGCTGATCCATAGCCCAGAGCGTCCGCTCTGCTCACAAACATTTGCTAAAACAAACGATCTATCTCAATCACCCCCTGCAATCCCGCAAAATTACGCGCACTGCTGTAGAGATAGTCTTCCGGTTTAATTACAAAACCTGCTTTTACGGGGTTCATGTGGATATACTCTATTTTTTGTTCAACAAGCGCCGCCGAATCTAATTGAACAGGATGGTAGTGATGTTGCCAAAGCTGAAAATTCCGGCTGGATTTATTGGAATAACCTGAACTATGCATCATCTTAAGCATCCACTCTTTACGGCTCTCCTGAGGATTGCTTTCAATTACTTTCCTTAATTGATGGGAGGTAAAGCTTTTAAAATCTCTCATTACATGTTCGAGCTTCCTATTTTCTCTTGTCCCGACAATAGCATGAAAGTGATTTGTCATAAGGCAATAAGCATATAACAACAGCCCTTTATTTGCCCGGCAATAAGCCAAGCTCTCCATTATTACTTCACGGTAACGGTTACGGGTAAACAGATCGATCCAGTGAATCACTGTTGAAGTGATAAAATGCGGATAGAACTGATCATAGACTTTGTACTTCCGGCTCATCTTTGATTGGAATTAGTTATTAGCCCATAAACAAGAACAGCCTGACTCAATGAAAGGCGCAAGCGGACGCTTGTGTCATACAATTTTCAAATAACACATAGCGCGAACGTCCGTTCGTGCTCTATCAGACAATAGTAGCTTAAGCTTTACATATCTCGGGCATCCGCTCTCACTATCCCTTTTCAGCATAGGCTAAAGGGCTGAAGCCCTCTCAGTTCAGCTTCTTACTTATCCCGGACAATTATACCGACATCATGAAATGAAATCCGTATCACACACTTAAGCACAGACATAACTCCGAGGTTCCACCAAGTGGCACGAGCGGACGCTCGCGCCATGGCCTTGTTATAAAATGTATCACACAATTTTGTGTTGCAATATACAATATAGCGCAAGCACAATATAGCGCGAGCGTCCGCTCGTGCTGATCCATAGCCCAGAGCGTCTGCTCACACTCCCATCAATCAAGTGAGGTAGCAGCCGGCTCCTTGCCTTCTGGCGTGTACGATGCGGGTTCGGGTATCTGTCCAAACCAGAAGATAATACCGGCAATCAGCGCAATTCCTGCCGGATATACAAGCCACCACGGAATATTAATAACCATAACCGCTGCCATAGCGACAATACTAATACCCCCCACAAGCATCGAGTAAGGCAGTTGCGTGTTTACATGCTCTATGTGATCGCATTGGCTGGCAATGGAGCTGAGGATGGTCGTGTCGGATATGGGTGAGCAGTGGTCACCCCAAACGGATCCGGCCAGTACGGCACTTACGCAGGCGTAGATAATCTGATGAGTCGTCTCATAAGGCAATCCGCTGTTGTTACCGATCTCCCAGGCCAGAGGAACCACCAGCGGCATCAGAATACCCATCGTACCCCAGCTGGAGCCTGTTGCAAAAGAAACCAGAGCTGAAAGAATGAAAATCACCACGGGCAGCCAAAACGGGTTTAATGCCTCTCCAAAAACAGAAACCAGATAGTCGGCTGTGCCCAACTCTACCGTTACAGAGCTGAGAGCCCAGGCCAGCACCAAAATCAGGAGCCCGTCAAACATGGTGTGCATGCCTTCCATCATACCCTTGAGCATCTTTTCAACATCCAGCAGTTTCTGCGACAAAGTCATGATAATGGCCACAGCCAGAGAAAACAGCGACCCCCACAGCAGGCCCTTATAGGAGTCAGCCGTCTCAATAATCTCCTGCACCGTATGGCCTTCTCCGGTAATTATCAATCCGCCGATGGTGCCAAATATCAACACCAGAATAGGGATCGCGGCATTTGCCCAGTGAGAAGTTTTCTTGCTCTTTTGATCTTCCTCTACTATCTCCTTATACAGATTATATTTGTCGAGAAGAGGATTATGCTTGGCTTTATAGAGATCTATCCTGGCTTTAAGCATGGTGGAGAAATCCCTGCCCGACCAGGCGATGAGAATCACAAAAACGATCGTGAAAAACGAATAAAAGTTGTAGGGTAGCGAGTTAATAAAGACAGAATAAGCTGCTTCGTTATAGTTAGGCATCTTTGACTCGGCGTCTGCTATAAAGCCCACCATGGCGCCAATCCATGTGCTGACCAAAGCAATGGTAGCCACCGGAGCGGCGGTTGAATCCACCAAATATGCCAGTTTCGCTCTCGTTATACGCAGTTTATCGGTGAGGGGACGCATGGTGTTACCTACAACCATTGTGTTGGCATAATCATCGAAGAAGACAATGAATCCCATCAGAGCGGTTATAAGCTGTCCATGAACTTTAGTACGTACAAATCGGGTGATCGCTTTTATCACACCCCGGGTACCCCCGTTATCGGTGATGATACCTACCATTCCTCCGATAAGCAGCGTAAATATGATGATGCTCATGTGGCTTTCATCGGCGGTAGCCGGTACAATATAATCGCTCAGGGCCGTAAAGAAAGAGATAAAGAAGTTTTCAACACTCATCCCCATCGCCAGCAGAGCCCCGCTCCAGATACCCAGGAATAAAGCCAGCAACACCTGCCGGAATGTAAGTGCGATACCGATAGCGATTAATGGCGGCAGGATACTGGTCCATGGAGCTGTTGATTCAGTCGATGTCTGAATTGCAGCAGTTGCCTCTGCTGAGGCAACACCTGTATCCAGCCACAAGAACAAGGCTGCAACACAAACGAAAAGAAAGAGAAACTTTCGTTTCATATAGCTGTAGGTCGGTTAATAGTAAAACTACAAATCAATATTAATTAACATATCAGACGAAAGAAAACACAATCTACGACCTCAGCAATCACCCCAACCGCTCAATCGCCGTCCTGATACGGCGGAGGGTCGCCTCTTTGCCAATCAGCTCCAAAGCCGGGAAGAGGTCGGGGCCGAAACCCATACCGGTGACGGCTATACGAAGGGGCATCATCAGCTTTCCGAAACCGACTCCATGAGCATCAATCACTTCTTTCAGGCTGGACTTGAGGGTGTCCGCTTTGAAATCTTTGTCATCAATACCCTCCAGTTTCCCTACATAGTCTTGCAGCAGTCCGGCACTGTCTTCTTTCCATTTTTTCAGTGCCTGCTCGTCATACGCTTCGGGATCCTCAAAGAAAAAGCGCCCCTGGGTAATGAAGTCTTCTATTTTACTGACCCGTTCTTTCATCAGCGGGATGACTTCCAGCGTATAGGCTTTGTCAGGCTTAAGGCCGTGTTCTTCAGCGATGGCGCGGATACGCGGGTACAGCTCTTCTGCAGGTTTTTCCCGCAGATAGTGTTCATTGTACCAGATCAGCTTCTTATAGTTGAATATGGCCCCGCCTTTGCTCACCCGGTCGAGCGAAAAGAGTTCGGTCAGCTCTTGCAGTGAATGGATTTCACTGTCGTCGCCCGGGCTCCATCCCAGATAGGCCAGAAAGTTCACCAGCGCTTCCGGCTCAAACTTTTGCTCAATATAATCCCGGGTATTGATCGGTATACCTTCGCTCTCGGCTTTGCGCTTGGACAACTTACCGCCGCTGGGCGACATAATAAGCGGCAGATGGGCCATCTTTGGCGGCTCCCAGCCGAGATATTCATACAACAATATGTGTTTGGGAGCGCTGCTCAGCCACTCTTCACCCCGGATTACATGAGTGATTTCCATCAGATGATCGTCAACCACATTAGCCAGATGATAGGTGGGCATTCCGTCCGACTTCAACAGCACCTGGTCATCCAGCCCCTTACTTTCAAAAGAAACGAAGCCCCGTATTTCATCTTCAAAGCGGATCGTTTCACGCCGGGGCACTTTCAGGCGGATCACATACTCTTCACCGTTTTGCAGCTTTTGGTCCACTTCTTCCTGCGGAAGCGTGAGGCTGTTTTTCATTGACATGCGCGTAATAGAGTCGTACTTCGGTGAAGGGTTACCCGACTCCTGCAGGCGCTCGCGCATCTGGTTCAGTTCTTCGGGGGTATCGAAGGCGTAGTAGGCATGGCCAGACTCAACCAACCGCTCCGCATACTGCTTATACATATCTTTCCGCTCGCTTTGCCGGTACGGGCCGAACCCGCCGTCTCTTCCGGGCCCCTCGTCAAAATCCATCCCAGCCCAGATCAGAGAATCTATAATATCCTGTTCGGCACCCTCTACGTAACGCGACTGGTCGGTATCTTCGATACGAAGTACAAAAACACCAGCGGGATGGCCTTTTGCAAAAAGATAGTTATACAATGCAGTTCGGAGCCCGCCGATATGCAACAGGCCTGTGGGCGAAGGGGCAAAACGTACGCGAACGGTTTCTTTCATGAAAAGAGCTGGTTTAATCAAATTCTAATGTGATCACCTAAAATAAGACATATGCGAAACTAAGTGAAGTGCGTAATTCGTGATGCGTAATGCGTGGGGTTTATTAGTTAACTTTGGATATAGGTGCATTTAATAGAAGTTCATCAAGAGGAACAGCATCATATATTACTTTCTCGTCCTTAGCATGATATGCATTTCTTCTCTCATTGATCATCGTTAAAAGAAGTTTTGCTATAGAGGTTAACAATTTAAGTCTATGGATAGCGATCTCTTCACCTAATATATGACGACTTTTAAAATACCAATCTTTCCCTTCTCTGGTTGATCCAAGAGCAATTTCATAAAATCGGGCCTGCTCTTTAAGAGAATGTCGGGAATATCCTTCTGCAATATTTGCACTAATGGATCCAACTGATCTGTATAGCTGGTCTGAAAGGGAAAACATTTTTTTATTTATAATTGGTTTTGTATCGAGCCAACATAAATCTGCTGCAAATAATGCCGCTTGATAAGCCTTCAGGCTCCAAACAGCATCTTCTTTAATTTCAATAGGAATTTGGTTAATCCATTGTTGATATTTCATATCAGAAAGTAATTAGTGAAGTATTACTATATAAGACTATCTCAAACCCGAAACCTTACAAACTTTTCTAATTCAGCAACGAATCAATTACTACGCATTACGAATTACGCATCACGTATTAAACAATGAAACTCGCACTGCTCCTCCCCCAGCTTGCCCCCAACCTGTACGACCTGGCAGCCATGCTTCAGGCCGATTGTATTGTACTTCAGGATGTGGAACGGTGGTCTCGCAAAAGCAGAGTGCACCGGGCGCTTATCCGTACTCCGGAAGGCACCCAATGGATAAATATCCCCGTCCGGACGGAAGACCGGGGGAAAGTCATCAAAGATGTGCGCATTGACCATTCCCGTGAATGGATTCAGCCGCTGCTGCGTAGTTTGAAATACAACTACAGCAACAGCATCTACTACGATTTTTATGAACCCGAAATCAGGGCCGATTTCGAATCGGCCACCAGATTTACTCATCTTCTGCCTTTTGTACTGCATATACGCCGGCGGCTGTTCCGTTTTATGGAAATCGACCTGCACTGCAACCTTGCCGGCAGCCTGAGTGAATACACCTCCGATCCCGATCGCTTCGCCGCGGCCCTTGGAGCAGATACCCTGTTTCAGGAACATGGCAGCCGGCACTACCAGAGGCAAGCCGCCATGAGGACCGACCCCGTTTTTGAACATCCAGAGTACCATCAGCACTTTGAGGGATTCGAACCCTGTTGCTCCATATTCGATGTGCTCTTCCAGTTCGGCCCGGAAAGCTTCCGGATAACTGACCGGCTGGTGCCCTGAGGGTTGATTTCTTGGCCGCCGGTGCCATAATTATTGAATTGGTTTATTTACAATTCTGATAATTTATCCCTTTGTGCGGGCTATCCCGGCCCCATGGCTGTTGCATTCTACCTGCTGCCAGGTTTCGGCCGAGCCAAGGCCCGAACGCAACTGCTCTGTCCCGACAGGGGCCAACATGAATAGCGCCGGATGGAATACAGGGTTACCATGGCCGTTTAAACGTAACCCCGGCAGGGATTGAACTCCTCCGGAGTTTCCGGTTTATAGGTGGCTATCTACCACCGGACTTCGTCTGAGGCTATTCATGTTAAAGTCTTCTTATTAGCTCAGATTTACATTCTTATCACCGGCCTGGAAGGCCCGGGACAATGGCCGGCTAAGCCCCTTGCAGTCGCACTGCAAGCCTTATGTAAGCGCTCTGCAAGCACTATACAGACACCCTGCAAGCGCTATGTAATCACCCTGCAAGCACTATGTAGCCGGACTACAAGCCCCTTGCAGCCCGGCTACAAGCTAAGAGGCATCTTAATTCGCCTCTCTTCCCCCCCCTCAGTTTCACTATTCGCTACATGAACTATTCGCTAATGAGTACCCCGCTTGTAATTCTATTAACTTTAGAATCTTATTTGTACCTTATTTATTCTGCTATTGCATCGGCAGCACGGATGTCTAAAAGCAAACAAATGGGGATAAGAACGAGATTTGTACGCAGCGTGCAGGCCCGCGACATATGCTTTCCGCACGACCTTATTATAAACCAATACTTATCACAATGTATAGTGTTCCAAAATTCAAAGTATATCAGGATGATGAAACCCCCGATGGTGTATTCGATTGGGGGCCTTCCCGGGACAAACTGTTCGACATCTATTATGAGGCTTCCGATCTCTATTTTATGGGCGAGGTACAAGAAGCCAGAGATAGTCTCCGGGATATTATTCAGAAAGACGCCCACTTTATTGATGCGCATAACATGCTTGGAAATATCGAGCTGGAACTCGGTAATTATGAACAAAGCCTGCAGCATCATCAAAAAGCCCTAACCATAGGCGAAAAACTTATTCCCAATTCCTTTGACGGCAGAATCCGGTGGGGGTTCACAGAAAACAGGCCTTATCTCAGAGCTTTGCATTCTGTCGCGCTAGACTATGTCTACGAGCATGATTATAAGGCGGCGCTCGGCCTGCTTGAAAAAATTCTGCAATATAATCCCGACGATAACCAGGGAGTCAGATACATAACTGGAGATTTGTACTTCCTCCAAAACAGCTATAAGAAAGCCCAGACAACCTATGAGGAGAACATCGACTATCCTCCCTACCTGTACAGCTACGGCCTGATGCATTATGCACTGGGCAACTATGCCAAAGCCATCACATTTTTCAGAAAAGGAATATTGAGCAATATCTATATCTCCGACTATTTACGCATGAAGATTCCCCTGATTCCCTATGAGATATGGCATGCCACCAACTTTGAAATGCCCGAAACGGCTTATGCTTATACAGACCTGATGTTCCCCCGGTGGATGAATTACCCCGAAGCCCTTGAGCTGCTACAGTTTCTGCATCTGGCGGATCCCTCACACTCCGAAATTCAGAAGGTTTACTCTTTGAAGAACGAGCTTTACTTTACGAACAGCTCATTTGAGAATGAAAATGAAATGCAGGAAATAACAGAAACCATCCTGAATGACATTGATAGCATCCGCAATAACATCTCAGACAGCAGCTCCAAAAAAATCCTTAAGAGTTGGGAGAAGAATGCCATCAATCCAGGCTTTCGGGCCAAAACCTGATGATCGAGTATGAACATCCACCCGTGTCATCTATACCATTACCATTAGACCGTGCTCGCGGTCAATGGCCGTATAAAGGAGACCACGGATGCCACGGAACGCCGGTACAGGCAGCAATCACGTTACACTACAAACTAATATGGATATCCCAAACCACACACCCGACAACGCATCTGAAAATGAAAAATGGAAACGCACCTACAGAATGGTGTTCCTGACAGGCGTTGGTTTTGTATTGGCCCTGGGGCTATTCACCTGGCTCTTCAATAACCCGATCTGATCTATGCACTGGATAGACTGGCTGATACTTGTACTTTTTCTGGCGTACACCGTATGGGACGGCACCCGGAGGGGCAAAGACTCGCATAACATAGAGGGGTACTTTCTGGCAAACCGCAGCATGCCCTGGTGGGCGATGGGATTGTCGGTTATGGCTACACAAGCCTCGGCCATAACCTTTATCGGCACTACAGGGCAAGCCTATGTAGAAGATATGCGCTTTGTACAGATGTACCTGGGTATACCCTTTGCCATGATCATTATATGCATGACCCTGGTTCCCTTCTTCCACAGAATGAAAAATTTCACTGCTTATGAAGTACTGGAGGAACGCTTTGGGCTACCTACCCGCCTCTTCACCAGCTTCCTGTTTCTGATTTCCCGGGGCCTGGCTCTGGGCACCGTAATAGCCGCACCTTCATACGTCCTTTCTCTGTTACTGGGGCTGCCGCTGGCTTCTACCATACTTATCATAGGCCTGACCGCCACTATCTACACCATGGCAGGAGGCATCACGGGGGTTATCCGCACAGATGTCAAACAGATGGGCATCATGATGGCCGGCCTCGTCTTCTGTTTTTTCTGGATCTATCACCTTTTGCCGGATGATGTCAGCTTCTCCGATTCTCTGTACCTGGCGGGCACCCTGGATAAGCTCCAGGCACTGGATCTCAATTTTGACCTCAGTGAGAAATACAACGTATGGAGCGGAGTCATAGCCGCTGCTTTTCTTATGCTTTCCTACTTTGGAACCGACCAGACACAGGTACAGCGATACCTCACGGCCAGATCTCTTAACGATGCCCGGAAATCGCTGCTGCTTACGGCCTATGCCAAAGTACCCATGCAATTTTTCGTCCTCTTGCTGGGCGTTATGCTGTACATCTTCTATATCTTCGGTCCCGCCCCGCTGACGTTTCGCTCCGTAGAACCCACAGCCGACCAACAACATGAAGTGATAGCTGGCGAGCTCTTACAGCAGGAATATAATGATATTTACCTGCAACGGAGACAGGCGGCCCGCGAACTCCTGAGTAACAGAACCGAGGAGAACGCGGCTGCTTTTCGTCAGGCTGATCAGTCCCTGAATGAACTCCGCCAGGCCGAGCTGCAACGACAAGAGCGGATCACACAGTCTGGCGTTAACGACACGAATTATATTTTCCCCTATTTCATACTTAGTGAAATTCCTATCGGACTTATAGGGCTGGTCATAGCCGGTATTTTTGCCGCAGCTTTATCCAGTATAGACAGCGAACTCAATGCCCTTTCGACCGTCTTCATCGTAGACTGGTACAGGCGCCTAGACACCAAAGACCGGGGGGAAGCGTGGTATCTCAAATCGTCGCGGATAGCCACCGTATTCTGGGGATTATTGGCTACGCTGGCCGCACTGGCGCTGGGAGAAACCCGCTCCATTATTGAACTTGTAAACAAGATTGGCAGTTATTTTTACGGATCCATCCTGGGCGTATTCATCCTGCTCCTCTGGGTAAAGCGCGCCAATGGGGCGGGCGCCCTCACAGGACTGGCCACAGGTATGGGTACCGTCTTTCTCTTCGACCGCCTGTATAACCATCCCGAAACCGGTGCCTATCAGTTTATTTCGCCCTGGAATACCATCCCCGAAGGTTTTGAAAAGTCCATTGAGTTCCTCTGGCTCAACCCTCTCGGCACAGCCGTTGTTGTCGGTGTAGGCGTGCTGATAAGCATGCTGTGGAACAGAATCCGGTAAGCGGTGGCGGTTGGCGGTACGCGGGTGATTTTAGCCACAGATCTGCACAGATGAGGCGGACAGGCTCTGAAGAGGACTTGTTCGGATGGTTCTCTTGATGGATGTTGCCATGAAAAGATGTAGTACATCCGCCAGCTGAGGAATATGCTACATCTGAACGTGCTTATATTAGTTGAGCCGGTAATTCCCCAAAGTCAATTTTAGCGAATTTAGGGGTTGAGGAAGGCAGAGAACAGTAGACAGTGATCATCATTCCCCATGTCCGATGTGGTGCGACCTGCTATTCTTTTTATAGCCAGGCAATGCCGCAATATCATTACCTGAATAAAATACAGTGGCAATCTGCGATTTAGTAGTAGAGATACACTCAGAATCTATCAAAAACCTAGATCCGGAAAAGATAAAGGCACTCTGACTCCGCCAGAAAGTAAATGAGAAATTTTTGTTCTGAGATTTTTAATAATGACAAGTAACAAATGTGCGGATTAAACAAGTCAGTTGTTATACCTGAAACTGACAAAACACCTTGTCCTAACCTTCATAATATCTCCAGCCACATTATTATTATACTGACAGGGAAAACTTGCTTAACTAGACCAACTAATTTCTCTAATAAAAAAAGCCCTGGCTTAATTATAGCCAGGGCTTTTGAATTCTTAAGACAATGAAACAATATTAATCCACATCCCACCACACTGGCGTTAACATGTTATCTGTACCAGATAATCTACTTATAGCCTCATTAACATTAGCTTCATTTAATGATTTTTCCTGGACAGGATAAGCAAGCCTTACAGGCACATCGTCCAGAACAGCCTCCGGGCCGGGTGTTAGTACGGGATAATCAAATCGGCGCCACTCGAACCAAGCCTCGAGGCCTTGTCCGTAAAGCGCTAGCCATTTTTGAAGAGCGATTTGCTCCAATTGATCTTCCAAAGTACCAGCATTGTTAAATTGGACCTCGGTTTGATTCAAATAACCTGTAATCTCGGCATCGGTAATTCCAGCAGGGAATTCTGCAGCATCGTAGTTCTGATGGCTAAAAGCCAGATCACCCGGGAAACCGCTTAATACAGCATCAAGATTATCCTGACTGTACATCTCCATGGAAGCTCTGATTGCTGCGTTATAATGGGTCTCAGCGTCTGAAGTAATCCAACCTCGAGCTGCCGCCTCAGCCAAAATGAACTCAACCTCAGAATATGTCATTATCACGCCTGGAGAGGATGGTGCAACAAAATAAGGGCCCATGGTAGACGCTTCACCAAGCGGCAGGCTATTATCCTTATCGCCATTTCGAACCCCCTGATATATATGACCCATATACTCAATCGCCCCGCCGGCGGATACAGCTACGCTATCCTCATTTTCGACGGGAGCAGCATAGATTCTCAGGCGAGGATCATTTAAATCGTTTAACCAATTGAGGCTGGTGCGACTGATTTTATGATCCACACGGGTACGAGAGAATTCATTGACTGGGTTATTATAGGGATAAGACTGGTACTTTAATGCTGCTATATCAGTATTATCTTCAAATATGGGAACTCCGCTTGTAACAATATCGCTGATTTCCTTTTCTGCAACGTTAGGCGCCACCTCTGAAAGCCTCATTGCAATACGTAAACGGAGGGAATTAGCAAACTTTTGCCATTTCCCCATATCGCTTCCATAAATCAGATCACTGCCGCCAATAGCGGTACCATCAACATCAATAAGATTCGCGGCATTTTCCAATTCGGTCAAAAGAGCCAGATAAATACTCTCTTGAGTATCAAATTTTGGAAGGAAGATTTGTTCTTCAGCCATTCCCTGCAACGCCTCAGTATATGGGACATCTCCCCATACATCCGTCAAAACATGGAAGTTCCAGGCTTTAAGAATGCGCGCCATTGCTTCAATATTATCATTAGGGACACCAGATTCCGCATTAATTCTGATGATCTGATTCAAATCCTCCAGGCTTCTGGAATAGAAACCCTGCCAAATGCTATTCACAAGAGAAATACGGCCGGAAAAATCATACTTATCTTCATCCACATATTGAATTTTAGCATAATGCTGTACCCATATCGCACCTACATAGCCGTTCAAGCCACTCATGCTGTAGAGACGGTCAACACTTGTTTTCTGTGCTCTGGGCATTACATTCTCAATGGGTGCCTCAGTTGAAGCATTCGGATTCTCATTCATAGCGTCAAAACCGGTGTCACATCCTGCAAAAAGCAGGGCAACGACCGAAATGACTACCGTTGTGATAGTTATTCTTAATTTCATAATAATATTCACTTGAATTAATTTTTTATAATGAAATACTGACATTAAAGCCTACCGATCTCACAGAGGGATGTTGATTAGATTCAAGCCCCTGCAGGTTACCAGTGCTGAACGCCGTTTCAGGATCAATGTGAGGCGCTGCCTTATAAATAATAAACAAGTTCCGCCCCACCAGGGAAAGGTCAATATTTCTAAAGGGAAGTCCTTCGAGCATAGTTACAGGAAGGCTATAAGTAAGCCGAGCTTCTCTTAACTTGACATATGTCGCATCGAATATGTGAGATTCGGCATTCCCGAAAAATGTCCCACCATTAAAAGTTTGAGCATCGACAGCTATATCGTTAGGCTCGCCATTTTGTTTAACAGCGCCGTCAGCCCATCGTCCACCATCAAAAACGAAGCCCCCTTCTCGTCCTTCTAGAGTTTCTTTGAGAATACCTGTATAACGTCCAAACATATACGTTACTGATGAAAGCTTTCCTCCTTTTTGACCATCAATCAGAAACGATAAGCCCCAGTTTTTATAACTAAAGGTATTCCGAATTCCACCTAGCCAGTCAGGCTGGTAACTGCCAAAACTCTTAAGCTCAGAACCATCCACAAGTGGCACGCCATTGCTTCCTACTACTATGTTACCTTCTTCATCTCTGAGGAAACCATATCCGCGCAACGTACCAAACTCTTCTCCGGGACGGGCCTCTACAGTAACATCCCATGAAGATCCAATCTCGTAGGTACCTACACCTTCCGTTAATTCTACTACCTCATTCTGGTTAGTAGACCAGTTTACCATCATATCCCATCGGAAGTTACTTTTTTGCACAGGTGTTGCATCCACGCTTACTTCAAGACCACGGTTTGCAATTTCACCTGCATTAATAGTTCGGAAATCGTAACCAGTGGACCGCGGCATCGGAACAGACAATATCTGATTAACCGTAGACTCATCGTAGTATGTAACATCAAGGCCTAAGCGATTATTAAAGAATCTAATATTTGCACCCACTTCATATGAAGTTTTCCGTTCGGGCTTCAATTCTGAAAAGGCAATGGTATTGTCTACGGTAAAGGTTGGAATTTCACCAAATTCATCTGTCGCAATAAAATAAGACTGGAGCTGATATGGATCGGTATCATTACCTACCTGGCTCCAGCTTCCGCGCAATTTAGCATAGGTCAGCCATGGGGCGTTAATATCCAGTGCATCACTGATAATAAAACTTAAACTGGCACTGGGATACAGATAGGAGTTGTTGCCAGAAGGAAGAGTAGAAGACCAGTCATTTCTGACAGAAACATCCAAATAAATATAATCCTGATACCCAATGGTAGCCGTACCAATGGCGCTATTGATTCGTTTTCTGGAAGTATAATCATCTAATTGAGGGCGCACGGCAGAGTTAGAGAGGTTATATAAATTGGGCACAATCAAAGCATTTGCCGTTGCAATGTTTCTCTCCCATCGGCTGTCAACACGCTCAACGCCTAAACGTGCATTCAGGCTGACATCTTCATTCAGATCTCTAACCGCTTCAAGGAAAAGGTTTGATGTCCATTCATTCACATAATAAGTACCCTCCTCATATAAACCGTTAGGATCATTTATGGTATTCATAGCAGTAACAAACTCACGGCGCTCTGTATAAAAATCGGTTCCCGTTTTACCACGTAATGCTAACCAGTCTGTAAAATCATATACCAGGTCAATATTTCCGGTAATTCTGTCTCTTTGCTGGCGGTTAGTATTTTCATACATCACCCAGAATGGATTATCGTGGTAATTGTAGTTCCAGTTACGAGGTGTACCATCAGCTTTTTTATAATCTCGCAATCTATTGATGTCTACTTGCCGGCCAAACCATTGCGTGAGTGATTGCATGGGGTTCTGAGAACTATAACCTACGCCGGGCCGGTTTTTAAAGATGGTTTGATTGTAACTGACTCTCCCATCGATACGAAAATCATCTGTAACCTGTGCACCAGCATTAAGCGAGAAAACACTGCGATCACCGGTGTTATTGGGAAACACACCTTCCATTATAGAGTTTGTTGCAGACAACCGGAAATTAGCATCGCCATATGTGCCGGCAACAGCTACATTATTTGTGATATCTACGCCGGTATTGAAGAAATCTCTAACGTTGTTAGGACTGGCAACCCATGGCCTTTCCTCGCCATTGGTCCACCATTGCACCCGTGGAGTTCCGTCGAGTCTGGGGCCCCAGCTTTCGTCTGTCCCATCGTTTTTGCCACCACCGGCACCATTGACGTAAACAAACTCACCACCAGAACCCTGACCATACTCGTTTTGCATATCCGGAAGGACAAGTACTTCTTCAAAAGTGACGGATGAATTCACACTTACCCCGATTCCGCTTCCTCCACGGCTTCTTCCATCCTTGGTAGTAATGATGATAACACCATTTGCAGCACGAGAACCATACAGAGCTGCAGCATTAGCGCCTTTCAATACGTTAATGGATGCAATATCATTTGGATTGATATCCATGGCAGCATTGCCAAAGTCATGGCCGCCAAACTCTTCGCCCGGATCGAAATTAGAATTATCAACATAAACGCCATCAACTACAAAAAGAGGCTGGTTATCACCGGCAAGCGAACTAACGCCGCGAAGCAAAATACGAGAAGAGCTTCCTAAAGTTCCAGAACCACTGGTAATTTTTACCCCGGCCACTTTACCTTGCAGAGTGTTAACAAAGTTACTTTCGCTAATCTTTGTCATTTCCTCGGTAGAAACACTTTGAGACGCATATCCCAGTGACCTTTGGCTACGTTCAACGCCAAAAGCTGTTACCACAACATCATCCAACTCATGGAGCTGTGAAACAAGTGCAACTTCGATATTCGCTGCAGGGCTATCGATGACAAGTCGTTGCTCATGCGTATCATATCCGATATAGCTCACTCGAATAGTATAACTACCATATTCGATATTTTCGATTTCGAAATCACCCTGAACATCTGTTGTCGCTCCCCGCTGAAGCTCGGCAAGGAAAATGTTCACTCCAATGAGTGGTTCTCCCGAACTCGCATCGGTAACTGTTCCCGTTAGTGTTCCGGTTTGGGCAAAGGCCGTACCGGCACCAACAAGACATACCATTAGTGTGTAAAGTATCCTTC
>CALJMB010000290.1 GCA_937982515.1 uncultured Balneolaceae bacterium | reverse complement strand
TGGCCACTGAATATTTTTTTGAGAGACCCGGTGAGCTTAAAAATAAGCACCCGGAGTTATATGAACAGCTGGTTCTCTTTTACAAACAAAATCCCGCAGAGTATAGAAAACCGTAGAAGGACTTGGGAAGTGAACGAGCCTGGACAAGTCGTGTGTGGCTGGTGGTTTTAGCTGCTTTATACCCACAACTGGCAACAAACAGCTCACAACAAACGGATTGAACAATTTTAACTGCTATACCTTACCTCTATCTCCGGGCTTTGCTGCAGTGTTTGATACACTACACAATAACGCTCGGTAAGTTCAATAAGCTTATCCAGTTTTTTAGTGTCGGCATCTGTGTCTAAATCGAATTGCAGCCGAATCTCCCTGAATCCCACCGGTGCTTCTTTCGATACGCCCAGGGTACCACGGAAATCGAGGTCGCCTTCCGCCCGGATCGTGCTGTTGTCTCCCAGATCTATGCCTATGGCTGTAGCCACAGCTCCCAGCGTTACTCCGGCGCAGGCAACCAGCGCCTCCAGTAGCATATCTCCCGAACAGACCTGCATACCGCTGCCGCCGGTAGCGGGGTGGAGACCGGCTTCCACCATCGCGCGGCCTGTATCCACTTTACAAGATACGTTTTCTCCCACTCTGCCTTCGGCTTTAAGGGTAATAAGGGCCGCTTCGGGATTTGTCTTATAATTTTCTTTTAGCGGTGCCTGCAATGCGCGGAGATCATCTGCTTTCATATATGAGCATAATTTAAATTCAAATTATAATAAAAGGCCGCCCTTTCGGACGGCCTTTTCATGTACTGGGGTGGATGATCTGTAAGCCGAATTCTGTATCCCGCACATACGCAATTACGTGCGAAACGGTAACCATTTATCTGGGCTCCGGATCACTCCGAAGCTCTAGCGTTCTACCCGGCAGTGACGTAACGGGCGGCACATACTGCCTGCATGAACTTGCACCCCGTGAGGTTTACCCTGCCTCCGGTGTCACCACCGAAGCGGTGGGCTCTTACCCCACCTTTTCACCCTTACCGCCAATACATCGTACTGACGGCGGTATGTTTTCTGTGGCACTATCTACCCCGCACATGGTTCGAGTGCGGGGCCTTCCCGTTAGGAAGCACGGTGCCCGTAGGTGTTCGGACTTTCCTCCCTTCAATGCAGAAGAGCGGTTACCCGATCATCCACCGATATCAAGATACGTAATAGCAATACAAAAACAGAAAGGATAAGACGTACGTTCCCCAACAAAAACACGCATATCCTTCGATGAGAAATTACTGAAACGACTTAAGAAAGTTTTTCTTTTGCTTCTTTAAAAAATGATGGATCTACAACAATACGGCCGCTGTTTTCGTCGATGATTATTTTGTTTCTCCGGCGAACTTCCACCTGAGTCTGTGGAGGTAAGGCCATTCCCAGTGCGGCTCCTTTTTCCATAGCTACCACAGCCAAGCCGTTAGACAACCCATTCCTCAGACGATTGTAGCTTCTCAGGTATCGGGCATCTATCTCCTTCACAATTGATTCACGGGTTTTAAGTAGTTCTGTTTCTTCATCTTCTGTATCTTTAACTACCTTGTTAAGGTTCGCCTCCTTCTGGTTGTACAGTTCCTTTGTCTCTTCAAGCTTTGCCTGTGCTTCTTGTAACTCCGGCTCAATTTCTTCCAGGCGTTTTGCTATTTCTTCTTGGCGTGACTTTGCATTCTCGATAACTTGCTTCTGCGCTTCAATCTCTTTAGTCAAAGCATCGTATTCGCGGTTATTGCGAACCGTTGTCTGCTGTTCTTCATATTTCTTCATCTTGTCTTCGGCATCTTTTACTTCCAGCTCAAGATTGCTGCTTTCCACTTCGAGATTCTTCGCTTCCTCTTCCAGGTACTTAATCCTGGCCCCGTACCGATTTATATCTGTTTCTATATCCAATATTTCTTCAGGCAAATCTCCCCGTAGCTGTTTTAACTGATCGATACGGCTGTCGATATATTGAAGATTGGCTAATTGTTGAAGTACTTCTTTCATAGATTGCGTGTAGTCGTTTATTCCTGCGGGTTCTGTTTAAAGCTCGGTATAAAAATATTCATCGGGTTGGTTACTACTTCGGTCTCGAAAATCTCTAACTCTTCAAAAGCTTCGGCAAGTTCTTTTTGAAGAGCTTCTACTATAGAAATCTCACTTTCATAATGGCCTATATCAACCAATAAAAAGTTCTCGGTATCCGTAAAATAATCATGGTATTTGATATCTGATGTCACAAAAGCATGAGCCCCTTCTGCAATAGCTTTACGGGTCAATGAAACACCAGCGCCGCCGCACACCGCTACTTTCTTTATTTGATCTGCAGTGCCGGAGAATCGGATTGCCGGAACACCGAGTGTCTGAGAAACAACATCCAGAAAATCTTCCTGCGTCAATCCCTGGTCACGATAAAAACCGATTGCCCCCATACCTACGTTGTTGGAAGGACTGGCTACATTCACCACCTGAAAGCTGCCTTTGTCGAGCAGTCCGTTCTTTTCGAGCTCCTTTTTTAAACCGGCAACATTATGTTCATCTATAATAGCTTCGTAAGTGAACTGGCGACCTTTCCTGCCTTTCACCTCATAGAAATGAGCCTCTTCGGCAGAGTAGTAGTTTAATAGCTTAAGCACGGCCTCGCTGTCGGCGTGATCGGTAGTAAGTACTATCTTCCGGCTGATGTTATAACTGCTGTCCAGGAATTTTACGTTTTCCAGTCCGATTTTCTGAGCCAGAACAAACGAAACCCCATCAAGAGCAGCGTCAAGGTTGGTGTGCGCAGCTATGAGTGCAATATCATTCTTGATAAGCTGATAAATGATCTTTCCCTGCCCGTTAACCGGATTAATACGATCTATGCTTTTAAAGATAAGGGGATGGTGGGCGACTATCAGTTCACATCCTTTCCGGATGGCTTCTTCAACTATATCGAGCGTTACATCCAGGCAGGTAAGCACCTTACTAACGGACTGGTTTGGATCCCCTATAAGTAGTCCGACATTATCATAATCCAGTTTGGTGTTGGGCGGTGCCCATTGATGGAGGAAGGTAGAAATATGCCGGACCTGGATATTCATCTTCGGTTAGCTGCCTCCGGATTGAATATTCCAGGTTGGGGTACAGAGACGCTTTTCAGCATATAAATAATTGGAATCAGATTTAATTATACTCAGAGCCGGTATTTGTAAACCTTTTTGTGAAACCTTTCATTAAGTTTCTAAAAATACAATTTAAATCGGTTTCATAAAAGGTTATTTTTTTAATTAAATCTTTCTGTAGCTTTAATACCGTTGCCAAACCAGGTTTTAATAAAGTTCCTAATGCAGGTAAAACCAGAATGCCTGGCGCATAGACAGCAGAGATAAAAAATGCTATACCCCTTGCTCTCTGCGTTATTCCCTGCACCCTGTGAGGGTGCTTAGCTCCCAATCCAAATTCAACATCTCTATGCCACAAGATATTTGTCAAAATTTAAAGAATATACAAACCCGTATTCAAGCCACCTGCGAAAAAGCCGGCCGGAATCCGGATGAAATCACTCTCATTGCCGTAAGCAAGACCAAGCCGCTACAAGATATTAAACAGGCATTTGCATGCGGCCAGCTACACTTCGGGGAAAACCGGGCAAAAGAATTGCAGGATAAAATGGATGCGTACCCTGAAGACCGTATTCAATGGCATATGGTCGGATCACCCCAAACGAATAAAATTAAGTACATGGTAGAGCGTGTCAATTGGATTGATGCCGTGCCTAAAAAGAAGACCTTAGAAGAAATTGAAAAACGAGCCTCCCGTATAAAGCGTGTTATCAATACGTTGATCCAGGTAAACATCAGTGGCGAAGGCCAAAAGAGCGGTTGCGCCCCGGAGGAGTTGGAGGACATACTGAAGTACGCACAGGAGTTGAAATATGCACGGGTGCGCGGCCTCATGGGCATTGCCACTCTGGTTGATGACCCTGAAGAGGTTCGATCCGAATTCAGGCTTCTGCATGACTTGTTAGAGGAACATCAATCCTATAACAACGAAAATGTTCAGTTAAACCAGCTTTCAATGGGTATGACGAATGACCTGGAGGTAGCTATTGAAGAGGGCTCGACGATGATACGAGTAGGAAGAGCCATTTTTGGCGAACGAAACTAGCAAACCGGATTATCGTTATAACTGTGTTCACTTTCCCTCAGATTTACTACCTTACTGCATAAGATGTTCGGTTGAGATTAGTTTAGGGCTTAGGACGTGTGGTAAATCAACCTGAGAAAACCTCGGATAGCGAGAGATAGGAAAAACAAATGCTCCGATAGCTGTCGGGGCTCGCAGCGACCCGGGATTTACCAGGCATGAGTGCAGGTGCAATGGAGAACGATGTTCCGGTACTGGTTATTCAACAGTATTCAGGTACATTATCACTTACGAACTTAATTAAGGTGTATATTATGGCTAGCTGGATATGGGTGCTTATCCCTCTGGTAGCAATTATTGGCGCTTTCATCATAGAATACCAGAAGAACAAAATGAATATGATGAACCGGAGCCGGCAAAACGAACAAGACGTTGATGATATTCGTAAGCTGGTGAATTCTCTTAAAACCCGCATTGAAAACCTGGAGGCCATAGCCGCAGGAGAGCCGGAAGAATTCAAAACCGGAGCGGGATTAGGCCTGAAAGAAATTGAAGTTGAGGAAGCAGATCCCAAAGAAGAAAACAAACAAAAAGTGTCAGACTTAGCTGACAAAAAACGGATACAAACATGAGCGGTCAAGAATTTATCATTGCACTCATGGCATTGATCATGGGAAGTATTGTATTGATAGTAGGTATAACCAGTATAACCGGGCTGATCAAATCCTGGCTAAATCGTGGCAGAAAGAGCGAGTTCAGCGATGAACAGTTTCAAAAACTTGCCAGAGCTTTTACTCAGCATAAGAAAGATATCGAGCGCCGGCTTCAAAATCTTGAGGCCATTGTTGCAGATGAGGCCTCATCTGTTTCTGAAAAAACCTCTGATAGGTCTCATAAACCTATAGAAATAGAAGAAGAAACAGAAAAAAACACGGCCGAGGTAAATAATAATTTAAAAAATATGTTGAGAGAATAGTTATTGCCTCTACTCGTTATACGGGCTCATCCATTAGGGTTAATTCACTTACATTATGAAACTTACAGCAATTGAAATAAAGCAGCAGACGTTTGAAAGGTCTTTGAGGGGATACGATGTAGCCGAGGTGAAAGCATTTCTGAATCTTGTTTCCAATGAATGGGAGCACCTCGTTGCTAGAAACCGTGAGTTGCAAAGACAGATTGAGGCTCTCGAGGAAAAACTCAAACACTATGAGCGGGTGGAGGAAGCATTGCACGAAACCCTCCAGACGGCGAAAGAATCGGCAGAACAGAAACTTACCGGCGCCCGAAAAGATGCCCGCAATAAAATAGAAAAAGCCGAAATGGAAGCAGAGGCTATCATTCGCGAAGCAACTCAACAACGGCAGCAAGTCAGGCAAAGCATTTTGGGGCTGCTCAGCCGTCGCCAGGAAATTATCGGAGGCATCCGCTCTTATCTGGACCTCGCACAAGAATCGCTGGAACAATTTTCAAAAGACCAGGCAGCTTTATTCGACCTGCCGGAAGATGAATATCCGGAAGATTCAACCACCATTTCTTTTAAACAACAGCTGGCCAAGCGGAAGAAAAAAGTAGATGAAGAATTGGATGCTGAGCACAATAACGACCATCAGACTATACCGCCAGGCGCTGAAGACGTGGATAACATTATAGATGATCTAGACTAGTGTCGTGTATGGCTCAACGGCTGCGTAAAAGGGGAACACGGATACTGCGGGATGAAGCGGGAGCTTCGCAGATAGTTATATACATCTGTTTTTACTGGTCTTCTGCGGCATCCGTGTTCTATGAAAGCGACAGGATATAGTTGAGTATTTTCCCAATCAACACGCTCTGAGATCTAATTTACCAATACCTGCTTTTCTATGAACAGACAAACGATAGAAGAATTCCGCAAACAGCGGAGTGAAGCGCTGGCTTTTATTCAGGACCGAACCGAAATGCGTCCCAATTACTTAATCATACTGGGCACCGGACTTGGACATCTGGCCGATGAAATTGACGTCAAAGAAAGCATTTCTTACTCCGATATTCCCCATTTTCCCGTATCTACTGTAGAGAGCCACACAGGGCGCCTGCTCTTTGGGGAACTGGGAGGTAAGGAAGTTGTTGCCATGCAAGGGCGTTTTCATTACTACGAAGGATATACCATGCAGGAGATTGTCTTTCCTCTGCGTGTGCTAAAGTCAAACGGGGCTGATACGCTGATCGTAAGCAACGCCTGCGGCGGAATGAACCCGAACTACCGCCGCGGAGATATTATGCTGATCAACGACCACATCAACCTGCTGGGAGACAATCCGCTTATCGGGGCTAATGACCCTGAACTGGGTCCGAGATTCCCTGATATGAGCGAACCGTACACGGAACGCCTTCAGGAAATTGCTGAACGCGTGGCTCTGGATAAAGGCATCAAAATGCACCAAGGTGTATATCTGGCACTCAGCGGACCTACACTGGAAACCAAAGCAGAATACCGATTCCTTCGTTTGATTGGCGCCGATGTGGTAGGTATGAGTACTGTTCCTGAGGTTATTGCAGCAGTGCATATGAACATGGAAGTGCTCGGAATCTCCGTTATTACCGATGAGTGTTTTCCAGATGCGCTGGAAGCTGTTAATATTGAGGATGTTCTGGAAGCCGCGGGCATGGCCGAACCCAAAATGACACAGGTTATCAAAGGTGTTTTGGAACGCCTGTAAAAGATCTTCTGGCCGTATTGCCCGGTAATACCGGAACTTTTGGAACCTTCTCCCGATATGTAACGATATGTAATATGTGCACGTACGAGCGATAAAAACAAACGATCACTTCGCCGTTTTATTTATAAAATTTCATACCATTGTTATAGTAAAAAGCGTTAAGTTAGCAAGTGCTATTGACACAAAGCAAAAGATTTCGTTTTTATACATAACACAACTTAATTTTATCACCTCCAAATCTCACTTCTATGCATACTGGTGGATTTGACGATGAATTTTGGGATGAGCACAAATGGGAAGCTCACCTGAATGAAATCGAAAAAAAGAGTGCGCAGCTTCGCAAGTTCATCACTCCCGATCCTTCTGGAAACACCCCCCGTTGGATTACCCTTCTACAGGAGAACTCTGACGAGCTGGAGGCCGTTGATGCTTTTATTGAAGAGGAACTCCAGATAGAAGAGGCTTATTTTCCAAGTGAGGATGATGAAGAGGATTGGGATGATGAATGGGACGACGAATTCGATGATTTCTTCTACAACAGTGATGATGAATTTGAAGAAGAAGACTATCTATTTGACGACTATGAAGATGATTTCGACGCAGGCGAAGAGTGGAAGGAGCTTAGCGATGACTATGCCATGTCTGATTATGGATCCATCGAAACACTGGACATCTATAATGAGGCGAGGGAATTAGCTGCTTACATCCTGCAATGGGCGGAAGGCATCCATCCCAAATATCTGAATCAGTCGTACAACGATTTTGTTGGCAGTGTGCTGAAAATCGGCGCGAAGCTGGCGGGCGGATACTCCTTCGGCTTTGAACAAGACTTCCTGGGCGGAAATATAGCTTACACTAAAAAGGCGCTCTCTTTTGCCAATGAAGCTTTGTTTCTTTTACAAAATGCCCTGAAGCACGCGCCGTATATGAGCGAAAAGCATTACTACCAGCTTCACGAGCGGCTATTCGAGCTTCGCAATGATCTTGGAATTTACGTGCAGGAACTCCGCGAGCGCTTTAACATGGGCCTGGAGTAGGCAGTGAGATTTCTGAACGCAGAACCCGGGGCTGGGGCGGGAGTTCGCTGATTTGCACCATACGGCTCTGTGGATTTTTTCTATCCATATATTTTGCGCACACCCGCCTGATCTGCGTCATCCGGGTTCTATTTATTCCAGATGGCTACCTCACGGTTGCCCTCCGAGTCTGACTTCCCCCTGAACATGCCATCGGTGTTCATATTCATGTAGGTGTTGCCATACCTGTCCACAGCAATCATTCCGGCATCACCGGGATCCAGTACTTCATTGAGCAAATAGTTTCCGGCCTGTTCCAGAGTTGCATCTCGGAACTTCATATAGCTGCTGACTGTATGTGCTGATACGGCCCTCATAATTTTTTCTCCCCAGCCAGTCATTGAAACGGCTACTACATCGTCAGCATAGGTTCCTGAGCCGATGATCGGTACATCTCCTACCCGCCCGTACATTTTGTTGGTCATGCCTCCTGTGGAAGTACCTGCTGCCAACACCCCGGCCTTGTCTAAAGCTACACAACCTACGGTACCGTACTTGCTATCTTTCTGGTCTGCCGCCGGGAGAAGGCTGGATTTTCCCTTAACCTCTTCGCGGACGGCATCCCTCCATGCTTTGAATCTCTTCTCCGTATGGAAATAATCCTGATTGACCCGCTCCACCCCCATATTTCCAGCAAACTCTTCTGCACCGGCACCGGCAAGCATCACGTGTTTGGATTGTTCCATGACCATCCGCGCCAGCGTAATAGGGTTTTTCACGGTCTTAACGCCTGCTACCGCGCCCGCCTCACGGGTATTCCCGATCATTATGGCAGCATCCAGTTCATGAGTTCCCTTGTGGGTAAAAACAGCTCCTTTGCCTGCGTTGAATCTCGGATTATCTTCCAGATACCTGATTACCTGTTCAACGGCATCCAGAGAAGAAGCCCCGTTCTTTAATGCTTCTTCCCCGACAGAAAGGGCTTCATCAAGATCATTCAGGTATCCCTGCCTGATCGAATCTGGCATATTTTTAGAAATGACACCTGCCCCTCCGTGAATTACAATCGCCCATTCCTTTTTCATAGTAGTTGAACGCTCATTTGTCTTATAACTTTTTGGGGTGCATCCGGCCCAAAACCCTAGTACCAATAACCAGGCCAGATGTTTGTTTAATAATAATCTCATAGTTGCTTGTCTGTTTAAGTTTTTGATGATGCTTTTAGCACCCTGAAGAGCTTGGATCCTTTTCAAAATTCCTGGATTTACTTTCTCTGCTGTTTGTTGCTAAAGGTAAGATCGACAACTACCCCTAAATAAATGGTTTTCGTAATAATTAAAAAATATTGTAAGGAATGGCCGGTATATCAGTCTTACTAATATGGAGATGAATTATTCATATCAATTTCCTTTTGCCAAGTATCCGGCTGTCCGACTGGTTCTTCTTTTGATTGCGGGCATACTACTCAATAAATACCTGCATTGCGATCCATGGATCTGGGCGACCGCATTTCTGAGTGTTGTAGTCTGCTATAGATATTTGGAACATATATACTCTGCCTCACTCAATACAGGGATTTACCGGGGCATTATCAGCAGCTATTTGCTGGCTGTTGTGCTGTTTGGCGCCTGCTGGCACTCCATCCATAACCGCCAGGCTCAATCATCCCCCCGCA
>CALJMB010000289.1 GCA_937982515.1 uncultured Balneolaceae bacterium | reverse complement strand
ACGAATACACGAATACACGAATACACGAATACACGAATAACTAAGCCCTTTCCAAGATCACAGCCATTCCCTGCCCCACGCCAACACACAGGGTGCAGAGGGCGTATCGGCCATTGTTTTTATGAAGTTCAATGGCAGCGGTCTGCAGCAGGCGGGCGCCGGACATTCCCAGCGGATGTCCCAGCGCTATAGCGCCGCCGTTGGGATTGACCCGTTCATCGTCATCCTCAATACCCAGTTCCCCAAGTACCGCCAGGCTCTGAGCCGCAAAAGCCTCATTAAGTTCGATTACATCCATATCCTTAAGCTGCAGGCCTGCCCGCTGCAGTACTTTCTCTGTGGCACCGACCGGACCCATACCCATAATGCGCGGTTCCACGCCCACTACGGCTGATGCCACGATCCGTGCTTTGGGCTCCAGATTGAAATCCTGAACCGCCTGATCACCGGCCACCAGTATGGCACAGGATCCGTCGTTCAGCCCGCTGGCGTTACCGGCCGTTACCGTACCCCCTTTCCGAAATGCCGGCCGGAGAGTACCTAATACTTCGGGGGTAGTGTCGGGACGGATGAACTCATCTTTCTCAAAAATGACAGGCTCTCCTTTGCGCTGAGGGACGGACACCGGCATGATTTCTTCGGCCAGCCGCCCGTTCTGTGTGGCTCGTGCCGCTTTCTGCTGCGACCATGCGGCGAATCTGTCCTGATCTTCCCGGCTGATCTTGTATCGCTCTACAATATTTTCAGCTGTCTCGCCCATGGCTTCACTGCCATAGTGTTTGTCCAGCTCGGGATTTATAAAGCGCCAGCCAAAGGTGGTATCGTGCATTTCTGTGGTACCCGACCAGGGAGCGGCTCCTTTACCCAATACGATAGGACCTCTCGTCATGTGTTCCATTCCACCGGTGATAAACAAGTCGCCCTCTCCCGCTTTAATGGCCTGGTAAGCCCGGACGGTACTGCTCATTCCGGAAGCGCAGAGCCGGTTCACCGTTTCCCCGGGAACAGTGACCGGCATCCCCGCCAACAGAGCGGCCATACGTGCCACATTACGGTTGTCTTCACCGGCCTGGTTGGCGCATCCGAAGATGACATCTTCAATACGCTCCGGATCGATGTCCTGGTTGCGGTTGAGCAGCTCTCTGATAGTCATGGCGGCCAGATCATCCGCCCGAATGGGGGAGAGCGCTCCGCGTAGTTTGCCAATGGGGGTTCGGATGGCATCAATGATATAGGCTTCTGGCAT
>CALJMB010000288.1 GCA_937982515.1 uncultured Balneolaceae bacterium | reverse complement strand
ACAGATACAGGGGTTAATAATTGAATATTCCACCTTTTGTCCTCCTGGTCTGTCCCGGCAAAAAGCAGATAAGTTCAGTGAATATAGTTCCAGATTCCTGGAAATCAAAGCTGATAGGAATTTGGACTGAAGAGAGGATGTATCATTACTTAACGTGAGTTCAAGATCAAAAACGGTGCTTACAAATCTCTCCCCTTGAGGGGAGATGAACGAATGGCTCGTTCGCCATTCGTTCTGAGGGGTGTTGAGACGCAATTAATCGCGTATGTACAGGTATAAAGCCTGCCAGCGGGAACACCCCTCGCATCCACACGGGAACCGCCGTGTGGATGCGCTCCCCTCAAGGGGAGACGGCTCCTTCTTCAACAATGCTTGTCATTCTTAAAAAAGCTCCAGCCCCAGCGTCCACCCCGCCCACCAGCGCAGCCGGGTGCTGCCGGAAGAGTGATCGTAGATCGTGTAAGGGATGTGCGAATCCGACAGCTCTTCATCGGCCAGGTATAAGTTTAGGCTGGGGCCGGTAAACAGGCCTGTACCTTCTGTAAACGCGTGGGTATAGTGGAAGCGCCACTGAATGTGCATGCTCGTTTCTTCCGTCCATTTGCCATCGTAGTTTACCTGGTAGTACATGAGATCGGTTTCCATACCGTTACCCTTGTTGCCGATATCCTGATAGTACCCTATGCCATAAGCCACCTGCCACAGATTATCCCCGTAAAAAGGGTTATAGCCGGCCCCGATCACGTTATAGATGGCCTCGGTTCCCAGGCGGATTCCACCGTTCACAAAACCGGTTTCACTGCTCCAGACATCGACATTGAACCTTCCGTCTTCAACAAAACTCAGAAGTCCGATGGGCGCGCCCTCTCCCTTTCCTGATACATTGATCACCCCGATCTGGGTGCCCTCCTGCCTGTCGGCAATATTCAGCACCCCGATCTGGAGGCCGGTATGCTCTTCCGCTATATTAAGCGGAGCTAAACTCACCCCGCCGGCATGCTCAGCCAGGTTCATCCCTCCTGCCGACATCAGTCCTTTGCTAAAGCCTCCCACGATATTGATACCGCCGGAAAGCAGTACTCCCTTCGCCTCCTGCCGGTTTATGTTTATGGCCCCGCTGCTTAGAATACCACCGGAAAAAGACCCGGTAATGTTAACCGCACCGGAAATTATAGCGCCGCGTGACTGCTGCCCGTTCATGTTAATCACACCGGACAGCTGAAAGCCACTCACATCATACCGATTGCCGTTGAATACCGATCCAAGCTCAAAACCATGAAAGGCGCCATTGTAGCCTCCGATGATATTGAAGGAGAAATGAGAGGTGGAATAGGAATCGGTTGTACTCATTCCCGGCACAAAGGAAAATTGGAAATCCGTTTCTTTTCCGGATGGCTGACCGGAGTCCTGTCCCCATGCTGATTGAGATTGGATGACTCCCGCCAGAATGATGAAAAGTGATAAACCCCGAATTATAGATTTTACTGAAGATATAATGGTCATTGATCAGGTGTGATTTTATTAATAAATGATTTATAGCAGAACTGCCCCTGCAAAAAGTATGTAATATTTTAGGGCAACTTACACGTAAACATATTTATTATGTTTCGACATTCACCCTCCTTTTCTCACCAAAACCAAGACGATACACCCTGGGTCACGTCCCCGCATGACACCCTCAACGTACAACTACTTTCTAATAGCTATCCGGTGCTGTACTTCTGAAACAGGTACAGATTCCGGATCATGAGTGTACAGTAAGTGTCATATGCAAGATACAGCAAACGGAACCATTCAGGCCCGTAAGCCAGAGGTTGATATCGGATCATATATGTCATGCCGGACAACCTTAAGCACTTTTAACTGCTCTTTTGCCTGACCGGCCCGGATGGTCGGCCGGTAATCGCGCCCCCTCTTGTTGCATTAACCGGCTCCGCAACGTATCGTATTTGTACTCTTTACGAAACAGCCCTCTCCGCTGGAGTTCGGGAACCACCATATCCACGAAATCGCGAATCGTGCCGCTGTGTTCCAGTTCGGCGATGTTGAATCCATCCGCCCCCAGGCCCTGCCAGCGTTCCAGCCAATCGGCTATTTTATCGGGAGTGCCAACCACTACCGGCATGAATGAGCCGAGAGCGGCTGATTTCGCCACATCTTCCATCGTCCAGTTCTTGTTGCCCGACGGACTTGCACCCGGAGTGCTTTTGGTAAAGATGCCCAGCATTCCCTGGTGCCCTTCTGTCTCGATATCTTTGATAACCTGGGTGGGCTCATACTTGGAGAAATCTATGTCGGTGGCTCCTCCCGTATGCGCGAGGGCGGCGTCGTAGCTGGCCAGTTCCTTATAAGCCTCATACTTTGCCTGAGCTACCGCTTCGGTTTCTCCCACGATCGGAACCACACCGGGGAATATTTTCACGTGCCCGGGATCGCGGCCATACTTCTTAACCCTCCGGCGCATATCGTCGATATAGGCCTTTACCATCTCCTCGGTGGGATACATCGTAAAGACTGCTTCGGCATGTTTTGCGGCAAACTCCCGCCCACGGTCAGACTGCCCCGCCTGGTAGAGTACGGGCGTGCGCTGCGGAGAGGGCTCGCAGACGTGAGGGCCGGGCACCTTAAAGTAGTGGCCTTCGTGGTCGATGGTGTGGACTTTCGCCGGGTCTGTATAGATGCCCCGTTCCGCATCCCGTATTACGGCGTCATCCTCCCAGCTTTCTTCCCACAGCTTATAGAGCACTTCCATATACTC
>CALJMB010000287.1 GCA_937982515.1 uncultured Balneolaceae bacterium | reverse complement strand
AACCTAACTTTCAACAGCCATGGCTGACAGGACAAGACAAAGGGCATCACATCAAACACTGGATTCCATGATGGAGTTTGAAGACCATGAGCTTCAGGCTACCATGCAGGAGTTTCTGGAAGAAGAGAAAAAAGCCAATACAAATATATGGAACTTCGCCACCATAGCAGGCATCGCTATGTTTTTTGCGGGCGTGATTTTTCTGATACAGTCTATTGGCCTCAGTATTGGTCCCGACCTCTCCGGCCTTCTTGAGGTGCTGCCTCTGGCAGGGGGCATACTTGTAACTCTCGTGGGCTTTGGCTTCTTTGTAGGCGACCGGAAAAAGGAGAGAAGAAGACGGAAGAAAAGGAGAAAATCCCGCAACAGGCAACCCTTCCGGTTTGAAGAGGAAGCCGAAAGCTTCGGCCTCGACAATGACTTGGATGAACGTTCCCGAAATCGCCACAGGAGAGGAACCAAAGACTTCGATTTTGAACCGTATGCATTCCGGAAGTCTAAAAAATTGTATAAATCCCGTACCGACAGAAAATGGACGGGCGTTTGCGGAGGGCTTGCCAAGTATTTCGGTATCAGCTCTACCGTTGTCCGCCTGTTGTTTGTAATCACCTTTTTTGCCGGGTCAGGCGCATCCATGCTGGCCTATATAGCCCTGGCCATTGCTCTGGACAAGGAACCTCCGGAGATGATGGATGATTTTGATTTTTAGTTCAGCGGAATTGAGATAAAGAAAGCCTGAAGCAGCGCTTCGTACGTGCTTCGGGTTACATAAATCGAAGCCCCGCTTTGATTCTCTTAATCAGTACTATCAGTTTAATCTGCGATTTGTTTTGTGTCAGGCTATTTATACCTTAGCCGGCAACTGTATTCTGTTTAACTAATAAAGCCTGTCGTGTTCATAACATTTGAAGGGATCGATGGAAGCGGGAAGTCCACCCAAATTGAATTGTTAAGGAATAAACTTGATGAAGCAGGCCATAAGGCTGAGGTATTTCGGGAGCCGGGGGGAGTACCGCTTTCAGAGGCGATCCGCTCCATTCTGCTCGATCCGGAGCAGGAGATCGACCCGGTAACCGAGCTGCTGCTTTTCTCGGCGGCGCGTTCACAACTCCTTTCAGAAAAAGTCATCCCCCTGTTGGATAAAGGAGCCGTTGTTATACTAGACCGTTTCTACGATTCTACCACTGCATATCAGGGATACGGACGCAACTCTTTGCCTTTGAACCAAATCATGGAACTAAACCGGGTAGCCAGCCATCAGCGGCAGCCCGACCTTACCTTTTATCTGAGGATAGGCCTGGAAGAGGCAAAAAAACGCACAGCCTCTGCGAGGAAAGACAGAATGGAACAATCCGGCGACCGGTTTTACCGGAAAGTCATTGAAGGTTTTGACAAGCTCGCCGCAACGGAAAACCGGTTTGTTACTCTGGACGCCATTCTCCCCCCGGAGGAAATTCATCGGAGGGTGTGGAATCAGGTAAGCGGCCGGCTTTAGGCCGCAGGTGGGATGAGGTGGTTAGTGTCAGGCATTTTAAATCGGATGTATTCTTGCCCGGTTTGCGTATGTGCAGGGCGGGGGGTATAAGGTATAGGGAAACGGAGCTACAACTTAGGATAAGCATGATCCATTTCCTCTTAGCAAAGGGGGCCGGCAAAGGATATGGACATGGATCTGATGGCAATAGTAAGTAGAACGCAACAACTCTGCCTCGGTATAGAGGTAAGCGGCCGCCGCGGCTTCCGTTCCCCTTGTACTCCGCGTTTCCGTGCTTTGGTGGCCGCATCAGAAATAGCAACCCCGGATAAGGCCTGCCTGAGAGATAAAAGCGAATCAAATTATAATGCTAATTTAATTGCTGATGAGCCAAATTATGCTTAATTTATAGCATTGTGGGTGATTCCTACTTTCAATCCTAACATAGGCCTATACAACGTAATCAGTAATTCTAACCTTTCAATACAGAAGTAATAACAATTATGGCGCACGAAAGAATTGAAGTTGATTTGCCACTTGCCAAGGTTTACGAACTTCTCAGTAATCCGTCTTACTTTCCTCACTTTTTCGAACGTATTGATAAAGTAACCAAAGTTAATTCACAGACGTTTGAATTTGAAACTAAAATTGGTGGTGAAGAGTTCCAGTGGACTACCAATATCATTGATAACCTCCGCAATACACGTTTTGCCTGGATTACTATAAACGGCAACCTGAACCAAACCGGAACCATCAGGTTTACTCCGCTCGATAATGGCGAGCGCACACGTGTCGATGTTAGCCTGGATTGTCGTACGTTCTTCGGTGAGCCGGAAGATGAATTAGCCAAGTATATCGAAAGTTTACCTGCTCAGCTGAAAAAGGATCTTCAGCGTTTTAAGGAGGAGGCCGAGGCAGATACCTTCAAAGAATTGGCAGAAGCTACAATTTCTAAGGCTGAAGAGCCGGAAGAAGAAGACGAAGTTACCGTATAGTTTGACCAAATTTGACTAATAGCATTCAAAGAGGGAAAAATGCGCGCTTGCACAAGCGCGCATTTTTTGTTTGTAGTACAGATTAGGATAGACAAAATCCCCCGGCTCAATACCAGCCCGTCATGCTGAGCTTGCCGAAGGATTCGTGGTAAAGGCCCATTTCCCCTCTCAGGCACGGCCTGTCATCCTTCGACTGCGTCCCGATATGCATTCATCGGGATGCCGGGCCTTGTTGCGGTATGGTGACAGGCATTGATTTAGAGCGGATTAATATTAGAAGCACGGCAGGGATGTTTTGATGGAGCAAAGTACCATGTTTTACCATGTTTACAGTTCGGAGCTTCCATATTACTTCGGCCGGCAACATTTTCTTATCTTTAGCCGAACTAACCATTTATTTTAATCTCACCTTTCTGTGAACTTAAGACAATTTCAACAAACGGAGGCGGCTTTAAAGCCTCACTTTCTTCTGTTTGGCAACCCGGTGGCACATAGCCTTTCTCCGCTTATGCATAATAAAGCGGCAGAGTTTTACGGCATGAATGTACGCTACCATGCCATCAATCTGGCTGTTAATGAATTAGACATTGTCGCGTCCCACTTGAACCGGGAGGAGTTCAGGGGAGCTAATATCACCATTCCATATAAACAAACACTGCTGAATTACCCTGATACTCTGGATAATGTAGCCCGTACATTTGGCGCTATAAACACAATCGTCAAAGAGCAGGGGATACTGAAGGGATACAATACCGACGCTCACGGTTTTTCGGTACCACTGAAACCGTATGCCGATGAGCTGGCCGGTCAAAGAGCGGTGGTTTTTGGCTCTGGCGGGGCCTCAAAGGCCATTGTTCACGCGCTTAGCCTCTTTGATATGGAGGAAATCGTGCTGATTTCCAGAAACCCCCGGAACATATCTGGCTATGAGACGAACGGGCAGGTTCGCGCAGACTCCTATGAAGCCTGGCCGGCATGGGCGGAAGAAGCCGTTCTGATTGTAAATGCAACGCCTTTAGGTATGGAACCAAAGGTGAGCGGAAGTCCGGTTCATGAAGGGGAGATTCGCTTTCTGGCAGAAAAAATCTGTTATGATATTGTATACAAGCCCCTGGAAACCCGGTTTCTGAAACAGGCTAAAGAGGCCGGTGCACGAACTATTGGAGGCCTGGAAATGTTAATCCATCAGGGAAGTCGCTCGTTTGAGCTGTGGACGGGGAAGCCCTTTCCGTTAGATGAGGTAAGAGGTCTTTTGCATGAACATATCAGAAGCTAAAATAGAAGTAGTACGGCCAGACATATTCAAAGAAGGTGAAGGTATAGCGGCTTGGTTTACGCTTAGAAATGCCAATCTCTTTTCGGACAACAGGAACATAGCCGGACTCAATCTGGGCCTCAATACTTCTGAGAGTGAGGAGGTAGTCAGGAATAACCGGACGGCTCTTTTTGAGAATCTGCAATTATCGCCCGATTGGGTCGCCTTTGGCAATCAGGTTCACGGAAACCGGATTCAGGTTATTTCCAGAGGCGGTACATATACCGAAACCGATGGCTTCGTGACCAGGGTACCCAGGCTGGCCCTCGCTATTCAGGTAGCCGATTGTGCCGCGGTTCTGCTCGGCGATTCCAGGCACCGGGTCATCGCGGCCGTACACGCCGGATGGAAAGGCGCGGCCGGCGGTATTGTACCCAGGGCTATAAAATATATGACGGCCCAGGGCGCCCGGCCCGGACATATCAAAGCGTTTGTCAGCCCCTGTATTTCCAAGCGGCGCTTTGAAGTAGGTCATGAGGTGGCCAGGCAGTTTCCCGAAGCATTTGTCGATTACGAAAGCTATGAAAAACCGCATGTAGACCTGAAGGGATTTATCAGGCATCAGCTAATAGAAAAAGGTGTAAAGCCTGAACACATAGAAATTCACAGCGGTTGTACAGTCAGCAGCGACAGCTATTACTCATACCGGCGGCAAGATGAGCAAAGCGGCAGAATGGCTGGAATCATTCAACTGCTTAAAAGGTACGAGTATTGAGAGTATCCTATTCTCCGGGATATTACGCGCCCATCCCGGATGGCCACATCTTTCCTATGGGTAAGTTTGAAGGCCTGTACCGGTATGTACTGGAGCAGGGAATCATTGCTGAATCGGATATCATTGAACCGGGCATGGTGGATATGGCCAATCTGGTCTCTGTTCACACTCACAGATATGCCGAAGGCATCATGACGGGCAACCTGGAGCGGAAGGAGCTGAGAAGGCTGGGGCTGCCATGGTCGTATCGTCTTGCCGTGCGGTCTCGGCTGGCGGTTCAGGGTACCATCAATGCCGCCCTGATGGCGCTTCAGGATGGAATTGCAGGGAACCTGGCAGGTGGCACCCATCATGCCATGCCCGATTACGGAGAAGGATTTTGCGTATTTAATGATGTAGCCGTTGCCATCAAAGTACTTCAGCAGTCGATGTGGGCTCGTAAAATTCTGGTCATAGATTGTGATGTACACCAGGGAAATGGCACCGCAGAAATATTCAGGGATAACCCGGATGTCTTCACATTTTCTATTCATGGAGAAAATAACTATCCGTTTAAAAAACCACCTTCCTCGCTGGATATAGGGTTGCCGGACGGTACCGGTGATAATGAATACCTGACGGTGTTACAAGACGCGCTGGATATGATTTTTAATCGCTTCGACCCCGACCTGGTGTTTTATCTCGGTGGAATTGACCCCCTTGAATCGGACCACCTGGGCCGCCTTGCACTGACGCTGAACGGCCTGAGAGACAGAGACCGGCTTGTGATAGAAAAGGTGATAAAGCACGATAAACCCCTGGTGTTATTGCTCTCCGGCGGTTACGCACCCTCACTCAAAGAGACGGTAGAGGCACATGCACTGATGTTTACCATTGCCCGGGGGTTGATGAATTAAACGGCGGGGTTTGTGCTGCTCCGTAAGGGCACCGAAATCCTCAATGGCCCCGGCTTTTAAGCCGGGGGCCGCAGAACGCCTCGAAACGACAAGGGCTTTAGCCCTTTCAGCGGCGGGAGGCCGCTCTGCTGCCTTTTCAGGAGATTTAGGAGTGAACTGAACGGACTGCCAGTCTTATTATAAATTTAACAGGGTTTATTTTTTTAATTCTTCATTCTTAATCACGATCTTCACAGGTCTTAATCAAAGAAATCAGATTTAGTTGGAGTTGCAAAAAATAGTCATATTAGGTTCGACCGGATCTATCGGCAGACAGACACTGGAGATAATCCGCGAACACGCCGGCCGGTTTGAGGTGACTGCTCTCAGCTGTAACAACAACTGGGAAGAACTGGCTAAACAGATTAACGAGTTCCGGCCCCGGTATGCGGTACTGTGCGATGCTTCAGTTGTGGCTGATCTTAAATCTGCTGTCTCTCATCAGGATACGAAGATACTCGTCGGAGAAACCGAACTGTTACATTTAGCTACGCTGGACGAAGCGGATGTTATTCTCAACAGCCTGGTGGGATTTGCCGGTTTTGAACCTACGGTAAAAGCGCTTGAGCGAGGGAAGAAAGTGGCTTTGGCTAACAAAGAATCTCTCGTCGTGGGCGGGCCCCTGATTAAAGAACTGCTTAAAGACCCTCGCAATCAGTTGATTCCTGTAGATTCTGAACACAGCGCCATACTCCAGTGTTTAGTGGGGGAGCCTTTGAAGCGACTTGAAAAGCTGATTATAACGGCCAGTGGCGGCCCCTTCCGCACCTGGCCGCTCAGCAAGATGCAGGAGATATCCGTCAGGGATGCACTGAATCATCCTAATTGGTCGATGGGCGCAAAGATCACTGTCGATTCAGCAACTATGATGAATAAGGGTCTGGAGATCATCGAGGCGTGCTGGCTGTTCGATCTGCCTCTTTCTAAGATAGAAGCAGTAGTACATCCGCAAAGCATTATCCACTCTATTGTGACATTTGTAGACGGGTCAAGCAAAGCACAGTTGGGTCCCCCAACAATGAAGGTACCCATTTTGTACGCATTGACATATCCCGACCGTTTGCCCTTAGAGGTATCAAGGCTGGATTGGAGCCAGGCAATGGATCTGAGTTTTGAACCGGTCGACTACAGCAGGTTCCCCTGTATGAGGCTGGCACTGGATGCTCTTAAAGAGGGGGATTTCGCTCCGGCTGTACTGAACGCAGCTAATGAGATTGCTGTTCAGCGATTTCTGAACGAAGAAATTCCTTATATTAGAATACCAGAAGTAATTGAATCGTGTTTAACGCGTTTACATTCTCAGGCCGATCTTTCGGTGCATGCAATTAAAGAAATTGACCAGGAAGCCAGAGAATTGGCTTTAACAATATAGGTTAGAAGAAACCAGATACTACTACATGGAATGGATTATTGAGATATCAACGACAATCGGAATATTTGCACTGGCGCTGCTGATCCTGGTGTTTTTTCATGAACTGGGCCATTTCCTGGCAGCGAAGCTCTTCGGCATGCGTGTAGAGCGTTTTTCCGTTGGGTTCCCGCCCCGGATATGGGGTTTTCAGAAAGGAGATACGGATTATTGTATCGGTGCAACGCCCCTGGGGGGATATGTGAAAATTTCAGGGATGATCGATGAAAGTATGGACACCGAATATCTGGAGGAGGAGCCCCAGCCCTGGGAATTTCGAAGTAAACCTGTCTGGCAACGCATCGTCGTCATAACAGCCGGAGTTGTTTTCAATATGATTCTTGCTGTAATGATATTTGCCGGAATAGCTCTGACCAATGGAGACAGCAAAGTCAGGCTCGACAGCCTGCAGGGGATATACGTGCCTGAAGGCTCGGTTGCAGCAGAGGTAGGCTTTCAGACCGGTGACAGGCTCGTTGGAGTAAACGGAGAGCAGGTGCCGTATTTTGACGATTTGGTTTCTCCCAGCTTGCTTACCAGAGATAATCTGAGCTATACGGTAATACGGGGCGGGCAGGAGGTAACCATCCCCATACCGGATACCATTCTGGATGAAATCAACAAGCGCGGATTTCTTAGCCTGCTCAATGCCCTTCCCAGTACAATAGGTAATGTTCTGGACGACCACCCGGCAGGGAAAGCCGGAATAGAAACCGGAGACAAAGTTGTAGCTGTTGACGGAGAGCCTGTTGCTTATTGGATCCAGCTGGTAGAGCATATTCAGAACTCCAAAGATGAGATGACACTGACCGTACAGCGTGGTGGCCATACAATGGCTATTCAGGTTGCTCCCAATGAGGATAATATGTTGGGTATTTCAGCCCCCGATCCGAATGAAGTTTTTAATATAGAACACCTCCGCTATGGATTTGCAGGGGCACTGAATTATGGAATCGACAAAAGTGCGGAGACGCTGACGGGAATCGTTCAGGGATTTGGAAAAATGTTCAGCGGTGACATATCCGTCCGCGAAAACCTGGGAGGTCCGGTAGCTATTGCCAACGTAACCAAACAGGCTACGGATGCGGGTGGATGGCTCGGATTTTGGCGAATAACCGCTTTTCTAAGCATCACTCTGGCTATCATGAACATCCTTCCTATACCGGTGCTGGATGGGGGACATCTTATGTTCTTAATCTATGAAGGCGTTACGCGTCGCGAACCTTCGGCCAAAGTACGTATGGCACTACAGCAAATCGGATTTATTCTGATTATCGCGTTATTTATTTTTGTGACGTTTAACGATATTATCAAGCAATTCGGGTAATTATTATTAGTACTGTATGATAGCACGGGACGGATACTCAAACATTGCAGTAACTGTAGCTTTTGCCGCGGTTATATGCTTTGCAGCGTCGTACCTCAATCACTGGATTGCCTATGTACTGTATGGGGCGATGGCCGTTCTTGTAGGGTTTATCTTCTACTTCTTTCGGGATCCCGATCGTACCGTTCCCACATCAGAAAACCTGTTGCTTTCTCCTGCCGACGGCAAGATAGTACTGATTAAGGAAGCAGATGAAGATGTGTATATAAAGGGTAAAGCAAAACAGATAAGCATTTTTCTTTCTCCGCTGGATGTTCACGTCAACCGTATACCGGCTACAGGAGAAGTAGAATATGTAAAGTACCATCCCGGTGCCTACCTGATGGCGTGGGACCACCGGGCTTCCAGCCTGAACGAGCGGGCTGATTTCGGAGTGAGACATCCCTCCGGTACGAAGGTTTTTTTCAGGCAGATTACCGGATTTCTGGCCCGTAGAATTGTATATCATCTCCGTGAGGGCGACTTTGTGCAGGCGGGGCACCGGTTCGGCATGATGAAATTTGGTTCCAGAATGGATATACTTGTACCGGCAAACGTAGAAATATCTATAAAGGAGGGGGATCGTACCGTGGCAGGTGAAACAGTTTTGGGTGCATTTGGAGGTGAGGATTCCAAACTGGCAAATGAGGCGGAGATGAAAGGTGAAAGGTGAAAGGTGCATTTCCCTCTGTGCAACTCTGTGCAACTCTGTGTAACAGCTGTACCACAGAGTTGCACAAAGCGTATTCAAAAGCAGGACTCTGCCATTGCTCGTTGCTTCTCAGCCCAGAAGTATAATTCATTTAATAATCCCGATATCCAACTTCTAACCTCCGGCTTCTAATATCCAACATCCGATACATGAAATATCCGATTCAAAAATGGACGCATTTTCGGCAGCGGCGTAAGGGGAAAAAGAAAGGCAAGCGGAAGCGTAAACCCATACCCCGTATAATAGTGCCTAGTTTTTTTACGCTGATGAACCTCTTCTGTGGCTTCTTAGCCATTATAAGTATTGCCGAAGACCAGCTTTTCTTTGGAGCCTGGCTTATCGTTGTTGCCGGCCTTTTTGATACACTGGATGGATTTATGGCCCGCCTCTCCAATGCAACAAGTCAATTTGGCATCGAGCTGGATTCTATTTGTGATGTTGTTTCCTTTGGAGTGGCACCCGGATTTCTGCTCTATTCATATGGGCTGAGCGAGTTGCCCTTTGTGGGTATCATCCTGAGCGCCTTGCCCCCCCTGTGCGGCGCGGTGCGTCTGGCCAGGTTCAACGTTGAGGCGCAAAGCGAGCGTCCGGATTATTTTCGCGGACTGCCAATTCCCGCTCAGGCTATTATGATTTCGGCGTTTTATCTGACGTTTTATAACCGGCCTGAACTGTTCAGTGGCTTCGAAAATGGTGTCAATACGGTGCTCATTCCACTTATAGTGCTGTTATCATTTTTGATGGTAAGTACTATTCCCTTTGATAAGATTCCCCGTTTTGACAAACCGTCCGTAAAAAAATACAAGGGGCGGATTTTTCTGTTTTTGTTCTATCTGGTGCTTATCGTAGTCTTGCAGGAAATAGGCCTTATGATCGTTTTTTCAGCTTTTATCCTGAAAGGCCTGGCGCTGGGTGCCATCCGTTTTTGGAAAGAGGCATTCAGTGAAAACGGCGATGTAGAAGAGCCTGAAGAGGAGGAGTACTACTAAATTTCGGGCAGAAGGCAGTGGGCAGTGGCGGTAAGCGGTGGCGGTGGGCGGAAATGTGCTGCGTTCTATGCAAAGCGTCTCCCCTCCGGGGGAGGGGAACAAGGGGTGGGTTCGGCGGGGCAGGGAACAGTGAACGGTAAGCAGTAAGGCAGTAAGCAGTGGGTAGTGGGCAGGAGGGGTTGTCCGGATCCGGGGAGATGGGTCGCGCCCGGCTGTAGAATTGTAGAATTGTAGAATTGTAGAATTGTAGAATTGTAGAATTGTA
>CALJMB010000286.1 GCA_937982515.1 uncultured Balneolaceae bacterium | reverse complement strand
GCCCAAAGACACGCCGCACGTTGAATGTCAACACGCCCTAAGTTAATAGCGCGAACGTCCGTTCGTGCTATAACGGAAGTGGCACGAGCTGAGCGCGCCCCTGCCCCGTCAGGGAGCATGGCCCTGCTCCGGTAGGGAGCAGCACCCTGTCCCCTATAGGGGACACGCCCCTGTCCCTATAGGGAGCATGCCCCTGCTCAGGGGCTGACACGGTCTGTACAGGAATCTCATCCTACATCTTATGCGGATTCCTATTTATAATGCCGGTATGCTTATGAAGCAGGCCGGCGACGGATGACCGATGACCGGGGCAGATGTCCTGATCTCCGTTTGTCCTTCACCGGCCCCTGTGATTCCGGCAGTGTGAACCAGAACTCCATTCAGGCCGATTGGCTTCCACCCTATCCCGCCGCCTTGTATCCACCCGAAAACTCCGATTCGGCTGTAGATGAATCGGCGCCCTCAGATAAATCTGTACAACCGGCGGTCAGCTTTTCCCATAAACGGGGATGACCGCGCCGCGGGTAACGGTATTTGCAGGGGAAGCCAAGTATAAAATATGGCCGGCAATTTCATCCGGTTTGGGCCAGTTGTCAAAGTTGGCATCGGGCATGGCGTTCCGGTTGGCCGGGGTGTCGATAACGGAGGGGGCAACGGCGTTTACCAGAATATCTTCACCGGCAACTTCGGCCGCCAGCGACTGGGTAAGAGCGGCCACACCTGCTTTGCTGACGGTGTAGGCCGTCATTCTTTTCCCCTGCCGGGGCTCGAGCGCGGGCCGGGCGGCGACATTGACTATGCGCCCGCCCTCATGGCCCGAGCTGCGGATATGATGGATGGCCGCCCGGCAGCTATGGTAACAGGTCAGGGTGTTGAGGTGCAGCTGCTTCATGAAGTCTTTGCCCGGAGTGGCTTCTATAGCTCCCATTCCAAAACCGCCCGCTGTATGGATAGAGGCCCACAGCGGTCCCTGCCGGTCTACTGCCGATGCATAAAAGCGCTGGACAGCTTCTTCATCTGTAAGGTCTACCCCCGTCTCCAGATACATATGCTCATGGCCGGCCAGGGGGAAATGCTCCGGTTCGGATGCACGGAAGCAGGGAATGCTACAGCGCGCGCCCGCATCGGTTAACTGTCTGGCAATAGCAGAGCCAAGTGCTCCGGTTCCGCCCGTAACTATAACATGTAAGCTGGAAAGAGTGAGATCCATAAAAAGAAGGTTAGGGTTACATGTGCAATTTAAAGCAAGCTCAAGAGATTATACAGGGTTAAACTCCGCCTGGCTTTTCCGGTTGCCGGTGTTATTTTAAATCTATTTACTACTACTATTACTAATTAGCAGTATGTTTGTCGCCTTGCTGTAGTTAAAATCAATAAAGAATACACTATTTACTACAAGCTTCGGGAAGCGTTTTAATAAACATAAACATCGTGTTTTTTCCTTAAGTAAAGTTGGTTTCGGGATCAGGCTTTCGGATAAAGGAACACAATATCAATTCTGAATAAGATATGACTAAGATAATAAGCGGGATTCAACAGATAGGTGTGGGTACGCCCAACGAAAAAAAGACATTCGAGTGGTTCAGAGATCATTTTGGGATGGATATCTGCGTATTCCAGGATGAGGCGGAAGCTACCCTGATGACCCCGTATACGGGTGATAAAGTGCAGAAAAGATCGGCCACGTTGGCCATGAATATACAGGGAGGCGGCGGTGTTGAAGTCTGGCAGTTTACCAGCCGCAGCACAAGAGCATCAGAGTTTGATATCATGCTCGGAGATCTGGGCCTGTACGGAACGCGGATCAAGTGCAAAGACCTGCAGAAAGCCTACGATTTTCTCCAGGCTAAGAATGCCGATATCTCTGAGGAAATAGTTCACGATCCCAATGGAATGCCTCATTTCTTTGTAAAAGACCCACACGGCCTGGTGTATCAGATGGTGGGCAGCGATGAGTGGTTTTCCAACGGCAGGCACCCCTCCGGGGGAATAGCAGGCTGTATGATCGGGGTATCGGATATAGACCGTTCCCTCGGCTTATACCAGGATATTTTAGAATACGACAAGATAGAATACGATGAGACCGGCGTTTTTGATGATCTCAAAGGCCTTGACGGGGGCTCTCAAAAGGTAAGGCGTGTGCTGCTTGGCCATAGCAAGCCCCGCAAAGGGTCCTTCAGCCAGCTGCTTGGCCCTAGCAAAATTGAACTTGTCCAGACATTCGACCGTGAACCGCGGAAGATATTCAGTGGCCGTTATTGGGGAGACCAGGGGTTTATACATCTCTGTTTTGATGTAAAGGGCATGGATCAGCTGGAAAAAGAGTGCAACAAAAAAGGCTATGCCTTTACCGTCGACAGTAAAAACTCGTTCGGTATGGGAGAAGCCGCCGGACGTTTTAGCTATATAGAAGATCCCGACGGGACGCTCATTGAGTTTGTGGAGACACACAAAATTCCCATAATGAGAAAGCTGGGCTGGTACCTGGATGTAAAGAACAAGCCGGCAGAGAAGCCCATTCCCCGATGGATGCTTCAGTTCCTGCGGTTTAGCCGGGTGAAGTAAAGGCAACAAATCTGAGCCTGGAATAAAAACACAACCTGCTTTCCGGGAGGAGGCCGTTCAGGCCCACCCCTCCTCCCTCTTTTAAGGGCAGGGCTGTTATCTTCTTCTAAGGTATATAGTTATAGCGCGAACGTCCGTTCGCGCTATAACGGAAGGAGGCACGAGCAGATCCCGACCGCAGCCTGAAAACAACTCCGTTTGTTTGAAGGGGAAATGTATCGCGACCCGGCACCATCCATCTCCCCCTTAGCAAGGCAGGGCTGTTACGTTCTGTTTGGTAATATTCGAATGTGCGCCCACGCCCTTTCGGTCAATCCCCCTGGCCCCCTTCTCCAAGGGGGAGAGGCGAGAAGCTGTTAGCCAGGCACGATTCCTCTCCCCCTTTGCAAAGGAGGATTAAGGGGGTTATCCGGCACGGGACAGGAATTCGATCGCAATGGCCGCCAAAGCGTAACAGCCGGTTCTTCGATGGGAGGCAGTAAGGCTCCCCCTAAATCCCCTGAAGGGGACTTTGTATTGAGTGCTGGTTCAACAATGCCAGCGGGAGGGGCCGGGCACTTACGTCTATAAGCTATCCTTTTGGCGGAATGGTAAAAGAATTTCTGTTCTCAGGTTTCTGATCGTTTGCCGGAGGGAGTCTGACAATAGAGAGAGGCGAACTTTCTGCCTCCAGCGCTGATACGTTTCCCGTATGTTGAGCGTGAGAATGCCCGCCAATGGAACAGAAATGAGATACGCCAGGGCCCACACCCAGCTGCCGGTAAGCAGCAAAACGACTGTGGCCTGGATCAGATAACTCAGGGGAAAGAGTAACAGCCCTCCCAGCATGCGCAGCGAGCTTTTAAACTGTAACTCTTTAACGGAATCAGCCAGCTTATGGCTTAGCAGCCAGGGGATGACGTTATTTATCCATCCATAAGCGATCAGAGGCAGTAAAGCCAGGTAGAGCAGCCCTTCCGGCAGAAGCCGGAGAAAGGATGGGCTGTCGTCCAGTGTAAGGCTTGCAGACAGCTTATGCCGATGCAAAAGCTCTTTCAGAGCCGCCACCTTTTGTTTCGCTTCAGAGAGATCATCACAATGACTCTGACTTTCGGCTTTCTGCAGCGCTTGCGCGATCTCCTGGTTGCAGACGAGTTCTTCTTTACTGTACCCGGCCTTTCCGGAAAGATCGCGGTCTGAACTTCGGTTAATCTCAAAGAGCTCTTCGGCAAGCGAATAGAAAGCGTCCGACTGGATATTAACGGTCAGATCTTCAACGCCTTCTTGTACCGCCCGTGTTAACTGAGTTATACCCGCAGCAGGATGGGTGCAGTACGCTTCCTTAAAATCAGCCACGGCAATAGGCGAACCGAATCGGATATGGATGCCTTTTCGCGCTTCGGTAATATTCCGGTAGTTAATGCCAACGGGGATAACCGTCACGCCCAGGTTGAAATCATGCGCCTCTTCCGCGCTGAAAGCGATGCGGGCCAGCCCTTTTTTGAAGGGGCGCACCCTTTTCTTCGGTATGCAGTTACCTTCGGGGTGGATGAGGAGATTGCGTTTCTGCGCCAGTACATGGCGGCAGCGTTCAAAAACCCGTTCGTTCTGCTGTTTCAGGTCAACTTTATCTCTGGGGCGGTATACCGGCATCATGTGGAAGGCCGTCAGTATCCAGTCAACCGCTTTACTGTTTCCAAACGCATCGGCCCGGATCAGCGGGTAGATAAATCGCTTTTCTGTATATTTGGTCGGAAGGATAAGACACAACGCGTCAGAAAAAGCGTTCTGGTGGGAAGGAGCGAAAATGATCGGCTTCTCCCAGTCAACGTTTTCAGTTCCCGAAAAAGAGATAGATTTATGATAAATCTTAAACCAGGTATGTGTAACAGGCCGTACCCAAAAATGGGTAAACGTCCAATCCCGAATAGCTACGTCCATTAACACAATGATTGATTACAAACTAAGGTCGTCTTTATATCTTGTTCCGTCGCTCTGCTCCGCTAAAGGGGTCGCAGAGCAGCCGAAGTCCCTTCGCCATCATGAAAACAGTTTCGACAAAAAGCCGCCTTTATAAGCCAGTCTGAAAATCTGTATATTTCCTGCTGGAAACAAAAAAAATTGCTATGAATATATTTGCCGTCATCATCCTGGTAACCCTCCTGGTTGACTTCATCCTCAACCTGGTGGCCGATCTGTACAACATGAAAGCCCTCAAAGCGGGCCTCCCCAAAGAGTTTCAGGGCGTCTATGACGAGGAGACGTACCGGCAGTCTCAAAAATATACGCGGGTACGAACCCGGTTCGGTATTTTCGTATCCCTATTCAACCTGGCGCTGTTGCTTGCCTTCTGGTTCGCCGGTGGATTTAACTGGCTGGATCAGATCGTGCGGAGTTGGGAACTGGGCGTGATATGGACCGGCCTTGCCTATATCGGCATACTCATCCTGGGCAGAACCATTCTTTCCCTTCCGTTCAGCATCTATTCCACTTTTGTCATCGAAGAGCGCTTCGGGTTCAACAAGACCACACCCAAAACCTTTGTGATGGATATGGTTAAGGGACTGGCACTTGCAATAGTACTCGGCGGCCCTCTGCTGGCGGGTATTCTCGCCTTTTTCACGTTTGTTGACCAGTACGCCTGGCTGTATGCATGGGCCGCGGTAACGGTATTTACGCTGTTTATCCAGTTCATTGCCCCTACCTGGATCATGCCCATCTTCAACAAATTCGAACCGCTGGAAGAGGGCGACCTTCGCAGAAAGATCGAAGAGTACGCCTCTGGCGTGAACTTTTCGCTGGAAGGCATCTATGTGATGGACGGCTCCAAAAGATCCGGCAAATCCAACGCCTTCTTTACCGGCTTTGGGAAGAACAAACGCATCGCGCTCTTTGATACGCTGATCGAAAAGCACACCGATGACGAACTGGTGTCGGTGCTGGCCCATGAGATCGGCCACTACAAGAAGAAGCATATCATCAAGAATATGGTGATCAGTATCCTGCACACGGGTGTGATGTTTCTGCTGCTTTCGATATTTCTGAATTCGCAGGGGCTGTACGATGCATTCTACATGGAGCAGCCATCGGTTTACGCGGGCCTCATTTTCTTCGGCATGCTCTATGCCCCTATTGAAATGATCTTATCGATTTTCATGCAGATATTGTCGCGAAAGCACGAGTACGAGGCCGACGAATACGCGGCAGCCACTTTCAAGCCTGAGCCTATGATTCAGGCCCTGAAGAAGCTTTCAAAAGACAACCTGTCCAACCTGACGCCCCATCCGTTTTATGTATTTCTGAACTACTCCCATCCACCCGTACTACAGCGGATAAAGGCTCTTCAGGAAAAGGCTGCGGATTCTCCGGCAGAGGGAAGGGTTCCGCACGGATATTCGCAGATGTGATGCCCTTTTGCACTCCTAAAGCCTCCGCCGGTGGGGCCGTCACACGGGGACGGCCCCTACGGGTTTTCCGGCCTCTCCGCTTCCGCCGCGGTGGCGAACCGGCTCCGTTGCCCC
>CALJMB010000285.1 GCA_937982515.1 uncultured Balneolaceae bacterium | reverse complement strand
AAGGGCTAAAGCCCTGTCGGGTTAGAGTTCAGAGCCATCCCCCCGGCTTTAAAGCCGGAGCCATTGATGCACCTTCTTCATAGGGCAGAGGCGGGTAACTCTGGCGCCAGAGTCAATACGTGATTCATAGGGCTGTAACGTAGGCTGCTTATCTGAATCCACATTATTGTAAGTAATTTTAAAAGGATGAAATTTACTTGACTTGCGTATGTAAGAATCTTTATATTTGTGCTCTCTTTGAAACAGTTGGTAATTCTTTCGGTTTTGATGCGCTAACAGGCATCCTCCGAAACGAATAAAACTGTCACGTTCCTCGGTAGCTCAGTGGCAGAGCAAACGGCTGTTAACCGTTGGGTCGTAGGTTCGAATCCTACCCGGGGAGCTCAAAAGCAAAAGGACTAACTGGCAAAGCCGGTTAGTCCTTTTTTATTTCCAGAAATGAGTTGTATGACAATCATTGCGTAAGGTCGTAATAAAGATGCCAGGCCTCATTACTCATACATAGTTCAGGCCTAAAGCCCCAATGGCACCGGCGGATCATCCCTTACATATGGCGTGCGTGGAATACTGTTACGCTCTATTATCCCTTTTTATTCGTCAGAACTTTTAGGGGGATTGAGTATACCTTTAACCGCACTAAAGAATTTCTTAGGTAAGAACTCAATGGCGTGATTGCTTGTTTCGAGCAGCTGCCTGAAGGTTTTGAAGAAGTCTTTGTCGTTGAGCCAATAGACTTCAATTTTTGCTTTTACAGCCTCATCGTCAATATCCAGGAACTTGTTAAGTGCCAGAATAGCCACTACCAGGTCATCCACCCACCCCACAACAGGAATAAAATCGGGCAACAGATCGATCGGTGATATGACATACGCGATTCCCGCCAGCAAGGCTCCTTTATTCCGAGTGGAGACTTCAGGATCAAACAACAGCTTTGTCATCAGGTAGAACAGATCGGGCAGGAAGAGCAACGAGCTGATAACCTGATCGTTAATTCTGCCTCCGCTTTTCCTTTTCCAGTCCTGAAGCGTATGGTCTATACGGTTGCGGAGTCTGAGATAAAAGCCGATATATTGCTGCTCCGCCTCCTTTTTTTTCTCCTCCCATGCCTGAAGCACGGTAACCCGGTTCTCATCTTCGGGTACGAACCGGTGCAAAGCCTTGAAAGGAGTATTGTTGATGTGCTTTATCGCCTCGGCGGCCAGCATGTCAGTAGATTTGGCCGGCGATTGTTTGGTGCTTTTATCCATAACCCTGTTGTACTATTTAGAGACAGATTTATTTCTTCTTTTATAAGGCTGGTATTTACTAATAAATGATCAGATACTCAAAAAGTCTGTCGCAGACTGCTGCATACAACTTTCATACCTGGCAAATTCTTTATTCTTAATATCTTGTACCCTGTAACAGGGTTGGGGTTCCGGCAGCGGCAACGGTAGTCTTTATTCATACTTCTGATTTCTTTTTAGATGACAATAAACTATAATAAGCGGGGAAGACAGAACAGGATGGAATAGTGCAAATACCAATTTTAAATATTTCAGGGAGCCAGAAATGAAATTTCTAAAGCCAGATTATTTCTTAACAGTCCTTCTGATAGCGATTTTTATGCATATGCCAACAAACGATATTTCCGCCCAGTCATTTTCACACGCGGCTTCTGTAACCTCACCTGAGGTATCGGAAGAGCGCCGCATAACCTTCCAAATATACGCGCCTCATGCGGATTCGGTAAAACTGAACAGCAGTGATCTGGCCGATTCAGTATATGGTTCTGCCATGGAGAAAGACGATAAAGGAGTATGGCATCTTACCACCCATCCGGTTCCGCCAGGCGCTTACCGGTATCATTTTGATGTAGACGGGGTGCCGGTGATCGATCCGCGAAACCCCGTAACCAGCGAGTCGAATGAAAACACCTGGAGCCTGGTCGTAGTACCCGGCAACCGACTTATGGATACACGTAACGTGCCTCACGGCGCGGTTTCAGAGGTTACTTATTATTCGGAATCGCTGGGCCGGTTTAGGAGAATGCATATCTACACGCCTCCCGGTTATGAAACCAGTTCCGGTAAGTACCCCGTGTTTTATCTGCTGCATGGCGTGTTCGACTCAGACGACGCATGGTCTACCGTGGGGCGCGCGGGTTTTATTCTGGATAACCTCATTGCAGAAGGTAAGGCGAAGCCGATGATTGTGGTTATGCCCGACGGCCATACCGGGCCGTTCCGCATGGGGGACAAATTGCCGATGGATGAGTTTATCAGTGACTTTGTGAATGACATCAAACCTTATGTAGAAAAGCGATACCGGATTTTTGGGGATCGCAAGCACCGCGCCATTGCCGGACTTTCGATGGGAGGAGCACATACGCTCAGCATCGCCATCCCTAATCTGGAAGAGTATGCCTATATCGGCGTATTCAGTTCAGGTGTGTTTGGGTTAGCTGAGCAGATGGAAGGTTTTGAGTCCGGACTATCCTACCCTGAACGTCACAAAGAGGTTTTGAGTAATGCAGAGTTAAAAGAAGGATTGGAGCTGTTCTGGTTTGCAACCGGTGTGGATGATATTCTTCTCGAAACAAGCCGAACTACCGTTCAGATGTTTAAAGACCACGGCTTTGAAGTAACTTACCGCGAAACAGAAGGAGGGCACACCTGGCTTAACTGGAGAGATTATCTGATAGAGTTTACCCCGATGCTTTTTAAGTAAAACTCAAGGTGTGTTCAAGATATTATAAAGGCTAAGAAGAAGTCTCCCTTTGAGGGAGGTGAATGGGCGCATAGGTTCTGCGCCCGTTATGAGGGGTGTTGAGACGCAATTGATCGCGTCTGTACAGGATGTGAAGGAGAACACCCTCCCCCGACAGCGGTTGGAGAGAGCTTGTAGAGTCCATTCCTGCTCATGTTACTTGGTCGCTGGAGGCCAAATAATGGCCCCGGCCTTCAGGCCGGGGATTAAGATTCCGACTCAGAAAAAGACAGGGCTTTAGCCCTTTACCACCAGTTGAAAAGGGCTAGGGCGTGTTGACCTTCAGCCTGTGCATGTGGATGTGCGGGTAATTTGGTGCAGATCAAGGCGCTTTCTGCAGGTCAATGTGGTTCATTGGCCAAAGA
>CALJMB010000284.1 GCA_937982515.1 uncultured Balneolaceae bacterium | reverse complement strand
GTTTTGCTCAAGGCCGCTCAGGCCTACCTCGTCCTGTGGAATGGGGTATAATTCATGCTTTCCCTCCTCAAAATTTTTACCCTGCGCTGTCAACAGTTCCGCGGCCCGGCCCTGCCGGACGATATCAAAGAAGCGGTGCTGTTCCATGGCCAATTCTACTCTGCGCTCATGCCAGATGGCATCCAGCAGAGTCTGGCCTGAAGCCGTTACATCGGGCAGCAGCTCTTCGGCTGTTACCGTAGCCTGAATATTTTCGGTGGTAGTGTTAAGCGCACCGTCATATGTCTGGGTAGCTCTTAACACATCAACTGTGACAGTCTGTCCGGCGCTTATACCTTCCATTTCACTGTAAAAGTCATCCGGACTGGACACAGCCGTACCGTTTACCGCCTGAAGGATGTCGATGCTATTAACAAGTATAACGCTGCCGTCAGCCGTCAGTTCAAAATCGAATGACTGCAATCCGGCATCGGCTCCGGCACTGCCTTCCGTAACGAAGCGTATAAACGCGGCGGGCTGTTCGGAAGCCAGGCCCAGTGTATCGGCAAGCAGGCCGGAAAGCGGCTCTAGGTGCAGCCCAAGCGTAGCAGTACGTCCGTCTCTGGCCCGCGCTCTCACCTGGTTCAGGAAGTTACGGGCATCATCTTCATTGCCATTCCTGTAAGCGGCTTCAGCGGCGATCAGCAGAACATCGGAATAGCGAATGCGCCGGATGTTGGAACCGCCGTTAGCATTTCCACCGGGGTTGTTTATGGGAATAAATGACTTTTGGTTGTACCGTTCATCCGTCATATTCGGGTTGTCATGAACTACATCTTCCTGGCTGGGCAGTATCTCGTGGACAAACAGCACGGTGGGTTCCAGACGGGGATCTCCCGACTCATAGGCATTTAATAACTCCAGCGTGGGATTGTTAAATCCCCATCCCAGATTCGGTGTACCGCGCACACCCTGAACTTCACTGTACTGCGTTCCGCCCAACTGAGTTTCCAGGGCCACAGCCTGTACCTCAAAGACCGACTCCGATGAGTTTTCCCCCTGTTGAGTGAAAATCTCATCGTAATCCGGATATAGAGAATATTCACCCGAATCGATGACTTCGCGGGCCAGCCGTTCGGCCTCTTCAAACTCCTCCTGGAACAGATGTACCCTGGCCAGCAACGCCTGAGCCGCTCCCTGTGTGGCCCTTCCCAGGTCGGAAGCAGCGTATTCCGATTTCAGGGGCAGTACAGAGGCGGCGCTCTCCAGGTCTTGCTCAATTTGAGTGTATATCTCTTCTGCTGATGATCTGGGCACTGTGAAATCATCGCCTACTTCCATATTCTCAAGCATCAGGGGTACGCCGCCATAAGCCCGAACCAGGAAAAAATAATAATACGCTCTTAGAAATTGATTCTCCCCGATCAGGCGGTTGCTTAACGTTTCGTCCATTCCCTCCACATTGGGTATGCCGTTAATGGCCAGGTTTGCACGAAATATGCCCTGGTAATACGCCTCCCAAGGGCCCAGAAACAAACCGTTCGTTGCATCAAAAGTGAAGTTATCTATAGCCAGCATCTCAGGGTTGTCGGAGGGCGTACTGCCTTTGGATGCATCATCGGACGCTATTTCTGTCATTCCGATCCATGGGAAGGAGTGGACATTGAAGGAACGCAGCTGCTCATAAGTGGCATTGGTAGCCTGTATGGCATGCTCTTCCGTCTGAAAGAAGCTGGGATCCGTGAGTTCGCCCCTGGGCTTCTGATCTAACAGACTATCTCCACATCCTGCGGTCAGGACTACAAAGACCAGACCAGTCAAAGCTATAATACATATGGAAGGGTGTGATGGCTTGAACATTATGGCTGTGTTTTGTGGCTTAGATTACGTTAACATTATGCTATGCAGGCTGCCCTGTCCTTCCGGAGGGCAGTCCTGCCCCCTCTTTGCCCGTGGTTTTTCGGGAGAGAGAGGAACCGGAGGGATGGGTCTGCATACGCTATACAACTCATCTCCTTATTTATAATTTAGCTGCCAGAACTCTTATAGCTTATTTATTTCACTCGCCTTGGTACCTGCCCTAAAGCGTTCGGGCCTCCAATATCGGGCTTCTGACTTCCAGCGGCTGCCTGCTCATCAGAAAGAAAACTCAACTCCCAGTGTATAGACCGAGGAGAGCGGATAGGTACCAAAATCGATACCCGTTTCCGTTACCTGCCCACCCCCGATCTGCGGATTGTATCCGGTGTAGCCGGATAGTGTAAATACATTGGTAGCGCTGACATAGATGCGGAGGTTTCTCATACTAAGTGTATTGTTGACAAAATCCGTCGAAAGCGAATAACCCAGCTGAATGTTTCTGAGCCGTACGAAATCTCCATCTTCCAGAAAACGGTCTACGGCCTGATAATTATGGCCACTTTCCGTGATGCGCGGTTCCGAGTTACTCGTTCCTTCACCGGTCCATCGATCCAGGTATTTCTCCTCATAATTGAGGAGCCGGAAGCCGCGTATGGCCTGACGCGCATAGAGTACTTTATTGCCTGTTTGCCCGTCGAACGTCATCGAGAAGTCGAACTGCCGGTATCCGGCCGACAGGCTGAGCCCAAATACCAGGTCGGGGATCGGCGATCCTAAAAATACTTTGTCCTCTTCGGTAATGGTTCCGTCTCCGTTGGTATCCACATATTTTAGATCTCCGGGCACTTCTCCACCCCTGATAGGGGAATTTTCTATTTCTGATACAGTCTGGAATACTCCATCTGTTTTCCAGCCATAAAAAGCGCCGATGGGTTGTCCCGGAACCGTACGGGTGGTAAAGCCGCCCATGTTCCCGACATTCCCGCCCAATATCTCCTCCTGGCCTCCGCCAAGGCTCAGCACTTCGTTATAAATAGTGGATCCGGTTATGCCGATACTGTAGTTGAAATCCGTCATACTGCTACGCCAGTTCAGTGAAAAATCGAATCCGCGATTTAACACCGATGCAGCATTCACAAAGGGATCGGAAGGTACACCTACATAACCTGGTATGGGAACCTGAACCAGAATATCTCTGGTTTCACGCCGGTACCAATCTACTTCGGCAATCAGGCGGTCTTCAAGGAAACCAAGTTCGAGCCCTATATCCAGTTGCTCTGTCTCTTCCCACCGGAGGTCGGGATTCCCCAGTTCCTGCTGGGTAGAGCCTGTATTGATGCTTTCCTCTTCTCCAAAAACAGCATTGACATTGGAAGTGATAATGGGAAAAGCGCCATATGGATTAATTTTATCGTTGCCTATTACTCCCCAGCTGGCTCTTAGCTTTAGGTTGCTGAGCCAGTCTACCTCCTGCATAAACGGCTCGTTAGATGCCAGCCATCCTACCGCCAATGAAGGAAAGTAGCCATACCGATTATCTTCGCTGAACCGGGAAGAACCGTCTATTCTATAGGTTCCGGTAAACAGATACCGATCCATGTAAGTGTAGTTTGCACGGATCAGGTATGAGATCATCCCCCATGCTTCGGAGGTATTCACGTTTGTTTGCCCCTCTTCGGCGCCGGCCTCCAGGTACCAGAAGTCGGGAGAAGTGCCGAGAATGTTTACCCGGCTCCCTCCCAGCAGCTCATACCTGTTCTTCTGAAAGGTTACTCCGGCTACGACATTAAAACTGTGATCTGCCAGGTCTTGTTGAAAGGTTAACGTGTTTTCGTTCAACCAGTTGGTGGTTGTGGTATCAGCTACTGTGAGCACACTTTGCTGGTTGCTCTGAATAGCAGAGACAAAAAATTCCGGAGTAAAACTTCTTCCCTCACCCCTGTCCAGGTCAAGGCCAAAACTGGATCTGAAAGTGAAGTTATTGAGAAAATCTATGCTCAGATATGCATCGCCAACGGTACGGTAGCCAAAATTATCATTGTTATTGTAGGCAATGGCGGCCGCCGGGTTGGCCGATCCGCCATTTACCGTTGTATTGGCGAATTCTCCCTGATCATTATAAGCGGGCACGGTGGGATCGGCCCTTAAAGCGACGTTAATAATATCACCGGCCGGCGTAGTAAGATCATTGTAGGTGAAGACAATATTATGGCCAAAGTCGACATTATCTGACAGAAAATACTCGTTGTTAATCCGTAGTGACAGGCGTCGGTAATCGGACCCCCTCACCACTCCCTCCTGGCTAAAATAGTTTCCGCTTACATTATAGACGAAATTGTCTCCCCCGCCGCTTGCAGTAACCTGATAGTTTTGCTGGGGAGCAGGTTCATCGAAAATCACATCCTGCCAATCCGTTCCCTGGCCAAACGATTCAGGGTTTGAAAATACGGGGGGCCTGTTTTCGTTCTCTGCCGACTCATTAGCCAGTATTGCATATTGCTGCGCATTGACCATGTCCACTCTGTTGCTGACCCGCTGAAAGCCGAAATACGAGCTTACACTTATAATAGAAGTTCCGGGTCGGCCGCTCTCCGTCGTAATAATGACAACTCCATTTGCACCTCTTGAACCATAAATAGCCGTAGCCGAAGCGTCTTTGAGTATCTGGACCGACTCAATGTCATTGGGATTAAGAAAGGAGATATCGTCGAGCAACATTCCATCCACAACATATAAAGGCGAGGCGTTGTTGAGGGTACCTACGCCTCTTATCCTGACATCAGGCTGTGCGCCCGGGCGGCCGGATGAAGGTGTTATCTGAACTCCGGCAACCTTTCCCTGTAATGCGTCCTGCAGATTGGCCGCAGGAACGCGGGTGATTTCTTCAGGCTCCACGGTAGATACCGATCCCGTAAGGTCACTTCTCTGCTGAACTCCATAGCCTACCACAACCAGTTCTTCACCAGAAACGGTTGCCGGTTTCATGGTTACGTTAATTTCATTTCGTCCATCAATGGATACGTTCTGCGTTTCATACCCTACAAAAGAAAAGACAAGTACATTTACCGTGTCTGGTACCGACAGGCTATAATTTCCTTTTGCATCGGTGGAGGTTCCTGTAGTTGTACCTTCCACTGTAATGTTAACACCTGGCAGAGGTTTCTGGTCGTCTGCCGATGTTACTGTTCCCTGAATTTCCTGTTCCTGAGCCTGTACATTAAGAAAAAATCCCAGAAGCAGAAAAGACAAAGAAATGAACGTAGATACTCTGTTCTTCATATCAACTCTCTGATTTTTTACTCTCTTTACCGGAATGAAATGGACTAAGAAGTTTTCCTCTAAGCTATTGTCTGTAGTAGTATTATTGTCTAAGCAGATAAATGTTTCAATCTATATCTTCACCACAAATAATACTACATCAATCATGTTTGCATGTCAATAAACGCAATACAATAAATATTACAAAACCCATCGTAACATATAGAGGAGAAAATGACAGGAAGAAAAAAGATTGGACAGAGGCTGCAGATAGGTAAACGCGAAATTCATTCTATGAGGCCGGGACACTTGTTCCAACCGAAACCTGCACCCGATACAGGCAGAAGGTTATAGCCGGGGCGGCCATGCAGAGCCGCCCCAACCAGAGGGTCAACATGAAAAGAATAAGAGTTCTTTATATATACTGATTGATCAGATTTTCATAGTACTCTTGTCTACCGCTTATCTGTTCAGGCTCACCATTCTCCAAAGCTAACTCCCTCAGTTGCTCAAGGCTTAGCTTGCCCTGTTCGAAGTCTGCACCTTTACCCGAATCGAAGGATGCATATCGGTTGCGGACCAGCTCGCGATATTCTGACTTTTCCAGAATAGCTTCGGCGGCCAATAAGCCTCTTGCAAACATATCCATGCCTCCTATATGGGCATAGAACAGATCTTCCAGATCGGTTGAGTTTCTTCTCAGTTTGGCGTCAAAATTGATTCCTCCCGTGGTAAGTCCGCCATACTCCAGCAGAACCATCATAGCCTGGGCTACCTCGAAAACATCTACAGGAAACTGGTCGGTATCCCATCCATTTTGGTAATCGCCCCGGTTGGCGTCAATACTTCCAAGCATATCTGCATCGGCGGCAACCTGAAGTTCATGTTCAAACGTGTGGCTGGCCAGTATGGCGTGGTTGACTTCTATATTCACCTTGAAGTCTTCTTCCAGCCCGTATTCCCGCAGAAAGCCAATAACGGTAGCCGTATCAAAATCATACTGATGCTTCGTTGGTTCCATGGGCTTGGGTTCGATAAGGTAGGTACCCTCAAAGCCTTGCTTCCGGCCATAATCTTTAGCCATATGCAGGAAACGGGCCAGGTGGTCACGCTCCCGCTTCATATCGGTATTCAGCAGAGACATATACCCTTCACGTCCTCCCCAGAATACATAGTTGGCCCCACCCAGTTCTATGGTGGCATCCAGAGCGTTTTTAACCTGTGCGCCGGCATACGTTACCACAGCGAAATCGGGATTAGTGGCGGCGCCGTTCATATAGCGGGGATGGGAAAACAGGTTGGCCGTACCCCACAGAAGCTTCACCCCTGATTCCTGCTGTTTCTCTTTGGCATACTCCACAATTTTCTGCAGCCGCTGTTCCGATTCTTTGAGCGTATCAGCCTCGTCCACCAGATCGTAATCGTGAAAACAGTAGAAAGGAATTCCGATTTTGGTGATAAATTCGAAAGCAGCATCCATCTTCTCCCGGGCTCTTTCTACAGGATCTGATGCCGATGCCCAGGGAAAGATACGGGGGCCGGATCCGAAGGGATCCTCTCCGGTATTACCAAATGCATGCCAGTAAGCCACAGCAAAGCGGAAAAACTCCTTCATGGTCTTACCGGCCACTTTTCTGTTTTCATCATAGTATTTGAAAGCCAGCGGATTATTCGATTCTTTTCCCTCGAATGGTATCTGGCCTATATTCGGAAAATATTCTTTGTCTCCTGTTACGATCTTCATACTATCACTTCTTATTATTTGATTAATGGTTTAATGTGTTTAGGGCGTAGTGACATTCAACCGGAGGTGCATCTTTGGGTTGATTTATAACGCATCTCTGCATTACGGGCATAGCGCATAGAGCATGGGGCTTGGCGAAAAACCTGGCTCCCTCCCACGCTATGCGCTTTGCTCTCTGCGTTATGCGAAACACTCATCCTGGCCATATTTAGATTCTTAATGTATCAGGCTATTCAACGTTTCTTCCCAGCGATGGTACGCTTCCCGGTACTGTTTTTGAAGTTCTTTGTCCGGCTCCACCGTATCAACCAGTTTGAGGCTGGCAAAAGCATCTTCTCGGTTTTCAAAGATTCCGGCTCCAATACCAGCTCCTATAGCCGCGCCCTGGGATCCGTCGGTCTGATAGCGTTCTACCGCTACCCCTGTGGTATTGGTAAAGGCCTCCGTAAATACAGGACTCAAAAACATATTGGTCAGTCCCACTCTTATTTTGTCTGCATCCAGGCCCATCTCTTTCATTATCTTAAAGCCGTAGTTAAATGAAAATGCGATGCCTTCCTGTGCAGCCCGGATAACATGCTGTTCGGTATGGCGGTTGAAATCGATGCCCAGAATCTGGCCGCCAATTTCCCGGTTCTCCAGGCAACGTTCGGGACCGTTACCGAACGGAAGTATTGTAACGCCTTCGGAGCCGACCGGTATACCGGCTGCAAACTCGTTCATGGTATCATATGTCAGCCTGTTCTGAAGCAGACGGCTTTTAATCCAGCTGTTTTGAATGCCGGTGCCATTTATACAGAGCAGTACGCCGTATCGGGGCTTGTCGGTTTCATGATTTACGTGGATGAAGGTATTAACCCGCGATTTTTCGTCATAAGCAGGCTTGTCTGTCACCCCGTAAATAACCCCCGAGGTGCCGGCGGTGGATGCCATCTCACCTGGGTTTAACACATTCAGGGAAAGTGCATTATTGGGCTGATCTCCGGCTCTGTAGGATACTTTTGTGCCGCTTTTAAGCCCCAGCTCAGAAGCCGCTTTCGCTGAAAGTGTTCCATGTTCTGAAAAGTTGGGATACAAGTCCGGAATCAACTCTTCAGAGATATCATATATACCAAGCAATTCCCTGGCGATGTCGCCGGTTGTATAATCCCATAATATCCCTTCCGATAATCCTGAAAATGTGGTGACCACCTCGCCTGTCAGCTTCATTCCTATATAATCACCGGGCAGCATGAACTTATAAACCTTTTTGTAGAGCTCCGGTTCGTTTTCAATGACCCAACGAAGCTTGGAAGCGGTAAAATTTCCCGGTGAGTTTAGGTAATGCTCCAGACAATACTCCCTGCCCAGTTTATTCAGCGCCCCATCCCCGATCTCCACAGCCCTGCCGTCACACCAGATAATGGACGGCCTCAGAACCTGTTGATTCTCATCTATCAATACCAGGCCATGCATCTGATAAGAGATGCCGATGGCGTCGATAGCCTCAGCCTCAACCCCGTCATTTTCCAGCAGCTTTGCTGTTACAATTTTTACGTGTTTCCACCACAGCTCCGGACTCTGTTCCGCCCAGCCCGGTTTTGGTGCATCGATAGGAAGCTCCTGTTCCGGTGAAACTGCAGAAGCCACCAGCCTGCCTGTTGCGGCATCCACCACGCTTCCCTTTATACTTGAGCTTCCGATATCATAACCTAATAAGAGCATCCGATTATGTCTTTACTGTTGTTATTTGGTGTTTACGGACGGGTATACTATAAGCACAAAAAGGGAGTAATTCATCTGTAATTTTTCATCGATTTTCTGGCAACCAGGCTACTGAAAATTAAAAAGATGAAAGTCCGAAAAATAATGTGTATGCTTTTGCTTCTTAAATTAATATGACTTCGATATAAGGCCGAGATTAACAGCTTATCAACTGATTTAAAAGGAACAAGACACCTATCTTATGTACTACATCTACCTTTCCATACTCATTTTTGCATCGGGCTTGTTTACAAGCTTTCAACAGCAAGATCCTATTCGGATAATGAGCTATAATATTCGCTATGACAACCCGGGCGATGGCCGTAACAGCTGGGATCATCGCAAAGACAGGCTGGCCAACCAGATAAAATTCTATGAACCGGATTTTGTCGGTATCCAGGAAGGACTCGTTCATCAGGTGCGATTTCTGGAAGAACAACTGCCGCATATGGAGCGAATTGGCGTCGGCAGGGATGATGGAAAGGAAGGCGGTGAGTTTTCTGCGCTCTTTTACAATACGAACCGCTTTGAGTTAGTGCCCGGAACCGACCAGACTTATTGGCTTTCCGAGACTCCCTCTAAACCCAGTAAAAGCTGGGATGCCGCCCTGCCCCGAATTGTGACGTTCGGAAAATTCAGGAATA
>CALJMB010000283.1 GCA_937982515.1 uncultured Balneolaceae bacterium | reverse complement strand
AAGGCAACTACGCCGAGTACGAGGAGAACCGTAAAAAACGCCTCGGCATCACCGAAGACCAGCCCCACCGTATTCATTACAAGAAGCTTATGCGGGATTAGGGGAATAGTCTTGAGTTGTGAGCTGTGACTCTTGAGCGGGAGGGGACGCGGATGCCGCGGGGTGCTTGCAGGATGGATAGCCTGTTCTTCACCCCTAAATCTCCGCCGGCCGGCGGAGATTTAGGGGTCAAACCGGCAATACCCCGGCGCCCCCACAGGGCAAAAAGTTTCAAAAAAATTGTAACATTTCCGGAGCAACCCATCTTGTATATAAGCAGCATGATTAAAAAAGCTGCTTAGAGCAAATAAAAGTAGCGTTGGCCTGTTCGGTAGCGGAGCCGGGAGAGTCCGAACCGTCTATGGCCGGCACCAGGAGAAGAAGAGCAAATATGACACTGTATATACAGAGATCTTATCTGCCATCCCCCTAATTAATAAGAAGGCATAGTATGGGTACAACTATTCAGCTTGTTACAGAACCCTTATACCGAAAACAACTCAGGAGAAGGCTTCTTGAGACCGGCTTTGCCGCACAGACTTTTGAAAAGAAAGAAGATGTTACACATGTACGTCATTTGTCCGATCAGATATTCATTATTCAGGCCCATCTGTGGCCCGGCGTTAAACATGTGCTGAATAACTCAATGCCGGTAGTCATGTTTGGTCCCCTTCCCCGTTTCCACTGCTGGTTTAACACCAGGCCCAAACATATATCCGCTTATCTGACGCCCCTCGATTCACCGGATAGTATGATGGCCTCGCTTGAGCAGGTGTTGCAGGGAAACCCCTATCTGAGTGATACGGTGAAGGGGTTGCTGGCAGAAGGGCACCGGCCACGGCAGGAACGGTTGCTTGACATCTGTATATCATCGCATTTAACCGTAAGTGAACTGGAAATACTGATGTTAATTGGTGAAGGATATACAACCTCAGAGATTGCCGAAAAACGGTTTCGTTCCGCTCATACCATCAAAACACAGCGGAAGAAAATCCGAACTAAGATAGATGCTGTGAATGGGGAACGACTGGCTGCCTTTGCCGGAAGGAAAGTCTACGCACTGAAAACGCTGCTCTTAATAGAACAGAATATTGAGATGCTGTATGAAGTATGTAAAAATACCTCTTAATGGGTATGGATAAAAGGGAGAAGAATGTGTTGATTGTTAATAGTTTCCCTTTAGAGGGAAGCTATTAATGTTAACTAAACAGGAGAAGCAAAATGAAGCATTTGAGAAAAATAGATTTGACTGAGTTAGATAGTAATGAGTTACATGAAATTGAAGGTGGTTTCCTACTAGCAGTAGCTACTGGAATCGCTGCTGGGCTTGTAATATCAGCAATAGACAATTGGTCAGATATTAAAAGAGGAACCATGGATGCTCATAGATTTTTTAATTAAATAAGGAGACGTATAAAAATGCAAAGTTATTATTTAAATCTAGAAGAATTAGACAATGAACAACTTCAATATATTAATGGTGGGCAATATCCATCAGAAAATACTGGATTTTGGTATGATCTAGCATTTTTTTTTAATGCTGGGTATTATTTGCCAAGGCCAGGATGGTTATTGTAATAAATAAACACAAATAATTCATCCGCGAGCTAAGTTTAGTTTGCGGATGAATTCCAACAATGGAAACTATCAGACATATTAAGAACTTCTTTTTCTTTATCCTGGGTGTAGTATTTGTTTTAGCAGTAGTTGAACTATATGATCAAGGAGAACTTAGTCGGAATATATTTCCCTCTATAAAACTATTGATAATAATTTTTTTAGTTGGGTTTATTTTGCTTGTATTAATACCAAGGTTTTTAAGAAGAAATACACCTAAGCATGAGGAAAAGTAATCTGTCTACTAAAAATACCCCTTAAGGGGTATGGACAATGAGCAAAGAGAACGGCTAGTTGTTAGTTGAGTATCAAAATCACTAACCGGCAAAGAATATGGAAGAGAACGCATCCGGCCAAAAACATTCCGAGCTTTTTCCCCAAGAGATTATTGAGCAGACCACCCAACACCACTTCTGGCAGCATTCCATCCGTTCTCAGGTGTTGTACTCATCCGTGCTCTGTTCGTTAGTAGCTGCCCTGGCTGTACTTCCTTTTCTGTACGTAGATGTAAGTGTATCCGGCCGGGGTATCATCCGTCCCATATCGGAGCGAAAGATGCTAACCAGTCCGGTATCAGGCAAAGTAGCCGAATGGCGCTTACAGGAAAATGATGAGATAACTAAAGGTACGGTTGTTGCAGAGATCGAATCTCCCCTGCTGGTAAAGAGAATGGACTATAACCGGCACAGGCAGGAAGAGGTACAGAGATATATTCAGGATTTGTCCGCCCTCGTAAAGCTGGACTCTGCCACTGTAGGCAGTACAAAGCCTAAGCTTGAATCCACCGTTTTCAGACGCTCCCTTACAGCCTTCCGGCAAGAGCTGAAAAGTGCGGCTATTGAGCGGCAAAACACCCGAAGAAAATATAACCGCCGGCTGCAGCTTTATGAGAGGCAGGCGGTGTCGTTTGCAGATCTGGAAGAGAGTCAATTCGCTTTAAACTCGGCTACAAATCGATATCAATTACTGTTCGGCCGGCAGATGAGTGAATGGGAGACCGAGCTTATGAGATACCGCCAGGAACTGGATGAGCTGGAGGCGGAAGCGTTGCAGCTGCTGGAAGAACAGCGCCAATATCAAATACAGATGCCTGTAACGGGTACGGTACAAAACCTGGCAGGCCTCTCTGCAGGAAGCTATGTGCAGATTAATCAGCAGCTGGCTGAAATATCACCCGATACCGGCCTGGTGGCTGAATGTTATATCAGCCCGGGAGATATAGGATTGCTTAAAGAGGGGATGGAAACCCGCTTTCAGATAGATGCTTTTGACTATAACCGATGGGGAACAATAACAGGGAAAGTCACGGAGATCTCCAGCGACATTATTATGGTAGACAACCAGCCGCTATTCAGTGTTCGCTCGGTGTTAGACCAGCCTTACCTGAGTCTTCCAAACGGATATAAAGGGTACCTGAAAAAGGGAATGACCTTTCAGGCCCGCTTCAGAATCACCGAACGCAGCCTGTTTCAGCTGTTATATGATAATGTAGATGACTGGCTGAATCCCTTATGGAATGATACAGAACACGTAGCACGGGCGGGATGAGAGCTGATGCACCCTGTGGTGCCAGGGTTTTTCCGGAGAGGCCAGAGAAAAGTATAGCACACCTTGGAGGAGTGCTATACCTGCTTATGCTCTTACTCATGTTCCGGGAAAACGACATATCAGGCTTAATACCACCCAACAGGCCTGTAATGAATTACTGATTTCCCTTTCGGGTGCTTACGGGAATAAATAAACGAGACCGGGTGCAATAATATGAGACTACAACAACGCAAAATTGGGGTAAAACAACACGACATCACCGACTGCGGGGCCGCCTGCCTGGCATCGGTGGCCGCACATTACGATCTGAAACTTCCCATCGCCCGCATCCGGCAGTACGCTTCTACGGATAAGAAGGGTACCAATGTGCTGGGAATGCTTGAAGCGGCAGAGAAACTGGGGTTTGAAGCCAAAGGGGTGCGGGGAGCATTTGACAGCCTGTTTAAAATTCCCGTTCCCGCCATTGCACATGTAGTGGTTAAAGAGGTACTGCACCACTATGTGGTTATTTATGAAGCTACGGATACTCATATTGTAGTGATGGATCCTATGGACGGAGAGCTTCATAAGGTTCCCCATGAGGAGTTTAAAGAGCAGTGGACCGGTGTGTTGATTTTGTTAATGCCGGATGAAACGTTCGAGGCCGGAGATGAAAAAGTTTCCATACTCAGCCGCTTATGGTTCCTGATGAAACCCCATAAGGCTGTCATGATGCAGGCGTTGTTCGGAGCGGCCGTGTTTACCGTCATCGGGCTGACTACAGCCATCTATGTTCAGCTTATTGTGGATCATGTACTGCCGGAGGGAAACCAGAACCTGCTCAACCTGTTGAGTGTGATCATGATTGGGTTGCTGGTATTGCAGGTTTTCATAGGGGTAACCAAAACCGTCTTCACTATTAAAACCGGTCAGCAGATCGATGTCCGGCTTATCCTGGGATATTACAAGCATCTGATCAAACTGCCCCAACGTTTTTTTGATACGATGCGGGTGGGAGAAATTATCTCACGTATTAACGATGCCGTTAAGATCCGGGCCTTTATAAATGACGTCTCCATTAACCTGGCGGTTAATATCTTTATAGTTCTGTTCTCCTTCGGTTTGATGTTCACCTACTATTGGAAGCTGGGACTGGTGATGCTGGCAGTTATTCCCTGCTACGGCCTCGTCTACTACATCACCAATAAAATAAACAAGAAAACGCAGCGGAGGGTGATGGAAGATGCAGCGGATCTGGAGTCGCAGCTGGTGGAATCGCTCAACTCTGTTTCAACTATCAAACAATTCGGTCTGGAGAGCTTTGCCAACATCAAAACCGAAACCCGTTTTATTACCTTGCTGCAAAGCGTCTACCGGTCCGGACTGAATTCGGTTTTCTCTGGCAATTCATCTCAATTTATTTCCCGGCTGTTTACCATTATTCTGCTCTGGGCCGGGGGATATTTTGTATTGCAACAGGCTATTACGCCCGGTGAACTGCTTTCATTCTATGCCGTGATCGGGTACTTCACGGGTCCGGTCGGTGAGCTGATCGGAATGAACAAAACCATACAGGACGCGATGATCGCCGCCGACCGCCTGTTTGAGATCATGGACCTGGAAAAAGAGCAGGAAGGCAAGCAGGTAACATTAAAGCCCGGATTAATCGGTGATATTACATTTCAGGAGGTAAAGTTCAGGTATGGTTCCAGAGTAACGGTCTTTGAAAATCTGAACCTCACCATTCCCAAGGGAAAAGTAACGGCTTTTGTGGGAGAAAGCGGCTCAGGCAAAACCACCATCATTAACATTCTTCAGAAACTTTACCCTTTAGATCAGGGACGCGTATTGATTGGTGATATTAACCTTGAGTACGCAGATAATAAAAGCCTCCGGGAAATAGTGTCCGTCGTTCCCCAGAAAATTGACCTGTTCGCAGGCAACGTCACAGATAATATCGCCGTGGGTGAATTTGAGCCCGACATGGAGAAAGTCCTCACGATCTGTAAAAGGCTGGGCATCTTAGAATTTATAGAAGGCCTTCCCGCCGGTTTCGATACCTACCTGGGTGAGAATGGCGCCAATCTTTCCGGCGGACAAAAACAGCGCATAGCCATTGCCCGGGCGCTTTACAAAGAGCCTGAAATTCTCATTCTGGATGAGGCCACCTCCTCGCTGGACTCATCTTCCGAACAGTACGTACAGCGTACCATTGATCTGCTTACACAGCAGGGTAAAACGATCATTCTCATTGCCCACCGGCTGAGCACCGTATTCAAAGCCGACAAAATTTGCGTGCTCGATAAGGGAGTGGTTGTGGAAGAAGGAACCCATGAAGCACTGATGGTAAAGGAAACTGCATATTTTAATCTTTGGCAGAAGCAGTTTCCAATCATGAATGGTAAAACACCAGTCGAACTCAATTCAAACGGATAATCAACGAAAGAGAGGGAGTATATGTCACTCTACAAATATCTAAACCGAATTCGGAGACTTGACGGGATGATCAGACGAAAAAATACTGGTCCGCCCCCTGAACTGGCCCGTAAGCTGAATATTTCCGAACGCTGGCTTTATATCTTTTTAGATGAACTCAGAGAAGAACTGGACTGTCCCACCGGTACGACCGCTACCGACGCAGCTATGTGTATGAAGAACCGGGCAGTATTGCCTTTGGATTTCAGAGAGAGCTTTCTGATAAGGAACTAAAACAAGTGAGCGGGGGAAGAATGTTCAAGAAAATTGAGCCACTGTATGTATTTGTTCAGTGACAATTTTTTCATTGGTAATACACCTACAATTAAATGTGTGTATAAGAACAACTCTAATAAACAGTTAATACCATGAGCAGATTTAAATTACAACAATATGATATGGAAGAATTAAAGCCTACTGAAATCAAAAAAATAGAAGGTGGCATACTTTTCCCTCCAATAGGGCTTGGAGCGATTGTTTATCAGATAGAAGGACTAAAAAGTTTTATGGAAGGATATAACGATGCTACTAATTAATAAAAATATAATGAGTATTATGGATTTAGAAAAGATGCAATTAAATGAGTTAAAACAATCAGAGCTAAAGCGAACAAGCGGTGGTAATATATTTGCCTATGCCGTAGGATATCTTGTGGGTACAGCCCAATCAGTGCTTGAAGGTGCCTATGCACGGGGTTATGACGGAGCACAAAACAATTGTGGATGTTAATAGTTTAATTAAATATTAGTATTATGAAAATAGAAGACTTTAATTTAGAAGAAATAAGAACATCAGAATTAAAAGAAATCAATGGTGGAATTATTGGCACAGTCTGTGCTATTGCAAGTTTAGCCTTAGCTGGCGCTGCTGCTTTAGGCTATTACCACGGGAAACAAGACTGTCCTCCACCACCCTGCACGTAAAGCTTAATTCTTTTTCAAGTTTAACACCTGAGGGCGCATATAATATGCGCCCTTATATATATCGGACTATGGATGATTTATTAACTTTTTATCTTCCTGTTTTTACGGCTACTTATCTAGCATATATTTTTATAAAAAAAAGAAAAGAAAAAGGTAACTATTCTGTCGTTATTCAGATAATACTTAACATAGCTCTATACTTGGTATTATTAATTTTAATTTTAGAGCTTATATATTGGTTTATTTTGCCTGCCTATAATTATGCAAATTAATTACAAAGCTCTCCAAAAGGAGTTAAAAAATTACAATGGTGGAGGCTTTATAACTGAATTTACTTCTTGGTTAGCCGGTGCTTGGAGTGTGCATAAGCAACGTATACACATGGCACCTGCAGAGAGAGCTGCATTCATAGAGGAGCATGGCCTAAGGGATCACTATTAACTATATTGATAATAAAGATGGCTGTAAAACAGCCATCTTTATTAAAGTAATTGAAAAATGAGAAATAAACTAATAGCTCGACTCTCAATAGTGTCTGTCTATTTCGTACTAGATATAGGATATATTTTATGGAAGATGATAGATCAGGTTATAACAGCTACTATAATTGAAAAAAGCCTGCTTTTCTTGGCAGTTAGCATTTCCGTTTACTTAATTACCCGTAAAGAAGAAAGCCAAAAAACGAGTGTGAAAATCTGATCTCACCACTTATGATCTATGAACAAGACTACATAATGAGACAAGTCAAAAAACTCACAGACTTTTTAATTCAAATTATGGCTAAAAAAAAGGAGAGTAGCCAAAGGGAGATAAAGAATTTAATCGATCAGTCACTTCATGAATTGACCGGAGGAAAATCTGAGGAATTTAATGAACTCTCTCTAAAGGAAACTTTAGATGTATTAAAACATAAAGGAAAATTGGATGCAGAATTGGCTGTAGTCATTGCTGATATACTTTTTGAGAGAATAGCATTACTTGACCAGAAGGATGCCGAACACTGTTCGTCACAAGCACTATTACTTTACAATATAGCTATTAAAGACTCAGATATTGCTTTCCCTTTACAATCTATTAAGAAAATAAGTGACCTTAATAAAAAGTTAAATGACTCAGAAAAACTACATGAAGTAAATAAGATATTACAAGAGAGATATCCGCCTTCAACGGCGGCGCCATAAGCGGGGCAGCAGCCGTGGCTGTGGCCGTAGGTGGTGGACTTGCAGCAGTCGGCGTCGGGGTACTTGTCGGTGTTGGAATCTACTATGGTGTAAAGTGGCTGACAAGTTAACTTAAAAATTCCGGGCTTGCTATAAGCGTAAGTCCGGAATATTTTTTCATAACAGATTAGTTCTATGGCAGATCAGCATATTATTTTTTCTAAAGATCAGATACGTACGTTTACTAAAACGTTTACAATGTATAATACCGTTATAATAGGTTTGCCTTTCATCATAATGTGGGGATCAGAGATGTTTGAGCAGGTGAAAGGCATAGTGAATTTACTGCTCACGGACGGAGTGCTGGCCTACCTGTGGGAGTTCACTAAAATGTATTTTTGGATCATGCTGGGATTGCTGTCGGGTATTATATTGCATGAGCTGATCCATGCTCTTACATTTCTGCTTATAACCGGAAAAGGACTCAAAGCTGTTGAATTTGGTTTCATTGAGAAGCCATTAATCCCCTATGTGCACTTTAAAGAACAGATTTCGGTCCGGGCTTATCGAATCGGTACAGCCATGCCCGGGATTTTGCTGGGCATCATTCCCAGCATCGCAGGATTGTGGTCAGGGAGTGGCTATTTTTTACTGTTTGGCATTGTTTTTATCAGTGCAGCAGCCGGCGACTTTTTGGTAATACGAGCTACGAAAGGCATAGATCCCCGTCTGAAGGTCAGGGATCTGCCGGATGAGATCGGTTTTGAGGTCGTAGGCTGAAAATCTGCAATACCACATTCATTTCAGGACGCTGTTATATGCTATGGTGTTTATGCCGGACAACCCTTTGCTAACAGGCAGGGAGGCTCTCAATCCCCTTTATTAAGACAGGGTTGTTACATTCTGTCTGCATGTAGCCTGCGCCTCGGTGCCCTTCATTTCATTCTTCCTTGGAGAAGAGCCTGTCCCGGCTGCTGTCGGGAAAGTTAGGACTGCTACGCTTTCAATTGAATGTTCATCTCGCCCCCTGCTCTGCTGTGAAACGCCCTTTCCACTGATCCGATCACTCCGAGTGATCGGA
>CALJMB010000282.1 GCA_937982515.1 uncultured Balneolaceae bacterium | reverse complement strand
CCAAAATCACCCTCAAATCCACATTTGCAGGCTAATTGTCCACACGCCCCAGAGGATGACGACAGCCGTTGGTAAAAGAGCCTGAATACAGTGCCATTCCAAATACCCGCTTAAATAACCTGCAATTCGAGGTTCTTATTGTCTTTATTTCTTCTTAAATTGCGCGACTATCGAAAACACCATTTTCAAAGAAAGTTGATTAACCAATGAAACGCACGTATCAACCAAGTAAACGCAAACGCAAGAATAAGCACGGCTTTCGCAAGCGCATTAAAAGTAAAAATGGCTTAAAAGTTCTGAAGCGCCGCCGTGCCAAAGGGCGCCACCGCCTGACCGTAAGTGATGAAAAAGGGCCGAAATAACCGGTTTTTATCTCCGGATCAAGATGCCGGCCTGCCTAAGACCGAGATTCTGAGGGGCCGGAGAAAATTTCAGCAGTTGTTCGAACAGGATGCTGTCACACTTCATGCCCGGAAGGTGCAGCTGAGGTTCAAGATCTATACAGATGCTGAAAAGGAGTGTTTAATGGGTTTTATTGTCAAGAAGAAGCTGGGCGCAGCAGTAAAACGGAATCGCATACGGAGGCGGCTGAAAGAAGCTTACAGGCTAAACAGGCATGGGTTCCCGGAACTGGTTCAATCCCTGAACATCAGTTTCCATGGAGTTTTAATGGCCAAGACAATTGATCTGGATTTTAATCAGGCACAACAAAATGTGATAGAGTTGCTCGATAAAGCCCGACGACACCTCCTCTCCACTATTGATTCTGATATATGAAGTATTTACTGATCGGTCTCATCCGTATATATCAACTGATAGTCTCTCCTTACATACCCAGTAGCTGCCGGTATCACCCTACGTGCAGTGAGTATGGCGTGGAAGCATTGAGAAAATACGGGGCTGTAAAAGGGACCTGGCTGGCAGTGAAGCGAATAGCCCGCTGCCATCCCTGGAGCAGAGGAGGGTATGACCCTGTTCCGGAACCTGAAACGAAATTATAATACAACTACTGAGGAAGTCTTTTGGACCGCAATACCGTTACCGGATTAATTTTAATGTTATTTGTCATGATCGCCTGGGCTTATTTTACTATGCCCACCGAGGAAGAATTACGGCAGCGCCAGGCAGAACGGGTCCGTCAAGACAGCATCGCTGCTGCACAGGCCGACACCCGGGGAAGGCAACTACAGAGATCTGTGCCAGATCAGGCTGAGGAGCTAATGCCAGAAATCAGGCAGGATGAAGAAGAGCATCAGCCAATGGGTATGTTTAGTGCCGCCAGCGTAGCCGACACCTCTTTTGTTACCATAGAAACTCCCCTTTACCAGGCCACGTTTACCAACGTCGGTGCAGGCCCGGCCCAGATTGTTCTCAAAGAATTCAAGACCTGGGACCAGAGACCCGTTCAGATGATCGAAGACACAACCCAAAGTGCTTATTCTATCGGGTTTTTAACAAATGAGAACTACAATGTTGAAACCGACGGGCTGGTCTTTGAACAACTCACCCCGGAAAAGACGATAACGCTGGAAGAAGGAGACACCCGGCAGTTGCAATATGCGTTAACCATTAGCGAGCAGCAACAGATTATTTACACCTACACCCTGCGCGGTGATAGCTACCAGATGGATCTGGATGTAGAATTCATTGGCCTGGATCGCAATATCATCGGAGGGACCATCGACTTCGGATGGGAACCCCGGTTAAACCTGACTGAAAAGGATCGAAGCCAGGAAGGAGTCCTGACCTCTGCGTTTGTATACACGGGGGGAGAATTGGATCAGCTGAATTTAGATGGAAGCGGGCGTAACGAACAGAACTATAACGGTCAGGTGGATTGGGTAGCTACCCGGACCAGATTTTTTACACAGATCATTAAATCGGAGAACCCCACTGAAGGAGCCAGGCTGGTGGGAGAGGTAACGGGGCTTTCGGACGGAAGTGCTCAGACCGACCATCATTATAAATCGTACCTGCAGCTGGGAGTTCCCGATAATAACGTTGCAAATTTCAGGCTGTATGTCGGTCCTCTGTCGTACGAAACCCTGAAAGTTTTCGACCATCACGCCTACGATATGGTGGATACCGGATACGCACTGTTGCGGTGGTTTTCAGATCCCCTGGTGCGTTATGTTATCATACCCTTCTTTAGCTTTGCAGGCGACTATATGAACTATGGAGTGGCCATTATCATTTTTGCCATTCTCATTAAGCTGCTCTTATTCCCGCTTACCAAGAAAAGCTATAAGAGCATGGCTGCCATGAAGGAACTGCAACCCAAAATGCAGGAGATTCAGGAAAAATATAAAGACAACCCCCAAAAGCAGCAGGAAGCGACCTTAAAGCTGTACAAAAAGTCCGGAGTGAATCCTTTGGGCGGATGTCTGCCTAACCTTCTTCAGCTGCCTATTTTAATTACGCTCTGGCGCTACTTCCAGGACTCCATTCTACTGAGGCAACAAGAGTTTCTGTGGGCGAACGACCTTTCCGCTCCCGATTATATTCTGAGTCTGCCGTTCAGCATTCCGTTTTTGGGAGATCAGATTGCGGGCTTTGTTCTGTTGATGACCGGAGCCATGTTTGTACAGAGCAACCTCACAGGAGGTATGGGTACACCCGGAGGCAGCGGACCCGCTGCCGGACAGATGGCTGCCCTGAAATATATCTTCCCATTTATGCTGCTGTTCATCTTCAACAACTTTGCGGCCGGGCTCAGCCTGTATTATCTGGTTTACAACGTGGTATCCATCTTACAGCAGCTGATGATCAACAGGCAGCTCGATCAGGAAAAAGAGATGGCAGCGGCGGCTTCATAGCTGCCATCAGTTGGCTTGATGAGAGAGGGGAAAACTGCTTTTCTCCCTCCCTGGGAGCAGGGATGGGTCAGCCCGAGGGGTTGGACAGGCCGTCTGGCCTACAGTCAGCTATAGATACACCAATAGCACGAGCGGATGCTCGCGCCATACCTTAGATATTAGGATCCTGGCATTGTTAAACTAACGTTCTATAAATTTGTGGTTTGATGGTTTGGCAGCTTATCCCTCTTTTCCCATAAAGTCTTTTTCATTTTAGCCTGCCAAAGTGGTAAACTCTGTTCACATCCGAACAGTTCATGTGTATGCTCAGTATTGCCCGACATCAATTTCCGATCATCCGGTGGCAGAATGGTAAACGACATCTCTGGAACCCCATTCACCGGAAGGTGCTTAAGAATCGTCCCGAAGAGCGGGTGCGGCTGCGTGTGCTTGAGTTTCTGCTTGAAGCAGGCTGGTCGCGCTACCGCATAACAACCGAGGAAACCCTGAAAGGCGATGCAAAGAATGAGCTCCGAACCGATGTTATCTGTTACAACCAGGCGTTTGAACCCAGGATTCTTATCGAATGCAAGGCTGAAAACGTATCCATTTCACGGGAGGCGGCAGAACAAATTGCCCGCTATAACCGGCACGTGCAGGCCCCTTATCTTTTGTTGAGTAACGGCTATCAGGATTATTGGTACCGTATCAGCAAAGAGAGCCGAAGTATTCGGTCTCTGCCGGGTATTCCCGACATCTTGCAGCCATCTGCAAGCCCGCCCGAGAGAGATTTCGACTACTGGAAAAGCCGCGGTTTCGCCGGCGGCGAAGCAACTACAGCTCTGAGGCGCTGGCTGGAACAGGCGCTGTGGCACTTTATGCATCCCGAAACCGTGATAAAGTATCTGCAATTTAAGCAAAGCCCGTCCGATCTGGATTTGAGCCACTATTATGCAGTGGCAGTAAGAGCAGGCTGCAAAATTGCATACTCTTTGATAAGCACGCCCTATGGCGGAAGCCGTATCATTGGTATAATAAACCGGGATGGAGAAAATATAGCAGTTATCGAAATTAACCTGGATCTGGTGTTCAGCGATGAGCAACCCAATGCGTCTGTTTACTCGAAAGAAGGGGTCAGAAATACCGATGCAAGGAAAGAACTGTCCGGCCTGTTTTATGAGGTCAATGACCAGAGCATGAACACACTTCCGGCAATCCTCCAGAGCTTGTTTGAAACAGGATATTCAAATATTTGAACGGCTGTTTTATCAGGTTGGACTTTCCAACCGCATATTTTTCCAGTACCTTCACCTAGGTTGTAATAGTTTAAAACACACTCACCCGAGACATCATGCATCATTTACACCGAGACAAATTATTTTCTTTATTCGAAGAGGGGCAGTCTGCCATCGTCTATATAATGGGGGCAGACCTCATGTACCGAAATGGCACAGATTATGAATTCCCTTTCAGGCAGGAATCCAATTTCTGGTATCTGACAGGTGTAAACGAACCGGACTTTCATCTGATCTTAGACCTTAAAAAACAGGAATATCATCTTTTTGCACCCAAGCGGAATGCACATTACGCGGTATGGCATGGCCGCGTCAAGTCGTTGGAACAGTATCAGCAGAAGTACAGCCCCGACCATTTGCATTATGAGAATGAGCTGCCCGGAGTATTGAAAGAGCTCGATCCTGAAAGAATCTACTGCCTGAATGAAGAACAGGCTGAATTCATCGAAGAATTTGATCGTAAAGCCTCCATAGATCTGGATGCGCTTGAAGATGCCATTACCCACTGTCGCGTTTTTAAAACGGACTGGGAGCTCGATCAGTTAAGAGAAGCGGCCCGGGTCAATAATATCGCCCACAGGGAAGTTTTAAAAGCTCTGAAGCCGGGGCTGTACGAGTACGAACTCAAAGCGGTGTTTGATCATCATCAGATCGCCAACGGACTGCTGCAGGATGCATACAACGGCATATTTGCCTCGGGAGACAACAGTGCCATCCTGCACTATGTAGAGAACAACCGCAAGATACAAGACGGCGATCTGTTTCTGATCGATGCCGGATTTGAGTACAATGGTTATGCCTCCGATTTTACACGCACCTACCCTGCCAATGGAACGTTTGATCCTACCCAGGCAGCTGTCTATGAAGCCGTATTGCAGGCGCAAAATGCTGTTATCGAGGCTATTGAACCCGGGGTAAAAATGGAAGACCTGCACATTACAGCGGCCCGCACCATGATGCAGGGGTTAAAAGATATGAAGCTTGTTGAGGGAAGCATAGACGACCTGATGGAGCAGGATGTGTTTGCCCTTTTCTTTCCCCACGGACTCGGCCACTTTCTGGGCCTGGACACCCACGACGTCGGCGGCTATCCCGAGGGGGTAGATCGCATCGATCGGCCGGGCATAAAATATCTGCGCACCCGCCGCACTCTTCAGCCGGGCATGGTTCTGACCATCGAACCGGGCATCTATTTTATTCCGGCGCTGCTGCAGCCTGCAATCGAAGATGAGAAGTTGTCATCGTTTCTAAATAAACCCAGGTTGCAAGAATTATTTGAATTTGGAGGAGTGCGTATCGAAGACAATGTCATCATCACCGAAGATGGCTGCGAAAATCTCACCGATGTACCCAAAGAGCGCCAGGATATTGAAAATACGATGGCAAAACAAGGATAACCACAGAAACACGAAAGGCACGGAGGGATCCGCCGGAGCTGGAAACCGTCTGATCCTCTCGAAAGGAACAACCTTTGGTACAAAGAATAGGATTCCTCCACTGCGAAGCGAACAACCCGCGCTCCTTCGGTGGAATGACGTCTCTTATTTTGTTTCATGCGTTACCTTAGGCAATAGCATGCAACAGCTCTGCTTAGAAAGGGTTTAAGGTGGTTGTCTCAACGGGGCGGAACCGGCCCACATCCTTCAGCAGTTTATCAGCTTGACCGAGGCCGGAGCGGGGTTGGTGTTATGACTGACAAATCTTTTGTGCCTTGGTGTTTTGGTGGTGAGAATCTCACTCATTAAACGTATCGGGCAGGTCGTTTTCGTAGAGAATCACATCACCGGCACGGGCATATTCACGCACGAGGTCGTTGGCTTTGAACAGACTGTTTACAACTTTGACTTTTTCGGCATCAAGCCCTGCGGACAGTGCGCCTTCTCTGATAGCCTTGGTTTGATTAGATCCAACCAATACGACCAGATCCAGTCCGGCGCGTCCGATGACTTCTCCGAATTCCCGGTTCTTTTCTTCCTGCAGCTCTCCCAACTCAATCATGCCCGGAGTAATAATGATTCGCCGCCCGCTGGTAAACTGAGCCAGAATTTCTACGGCATTCCTGGCTCCCACCGGATTAGAGTTAAAAGCATCATCAATAACATATATCTCTCCCTGTTTTTTTAATTCCAGCCTGTGCTTGACGGGTTCAATATTTCGGGCGGCCAGGGCCATGGTCTTTAATCTTATTCCGAAAAGGCTCCCCACGCCAACAGCCAGCAACAGGTTTTGAACATTGTGCGCTCCTAACAGGCGTGTCTGGAAAACTTCTTCTTCTCCGCCGGTCATACGGACTTTAAAGCTGGTACCCTGATGGTTATAGCTGATTTCTCCGGCCGTTACGCTGCCTTTGGTGATGCCGGTTTTAATTACCGTAATATCATCCCGAAGCTCCGCCATTTCCGCCACCAGGGGATCATCCGCATTCAGTACCGCCGTACCGCCCGGATTCAGCCTCTGCACCAGCCTGGATTTGGTATGCGCTATGGCCTCCTGGGAACCAAAAGACTCCAAATGGGCAATTCCCACATTTGTGACGACCGCAATGTCCGGCTGAGCTATATCGCACAATTCATCGATATTCCCTTCGTATCGAGCGCCCATTTCCAGGATAAGAACCTGGTGGCGGGCCTCCAGATCGTTGTTGATCACTTTGCAGATACCCATAGGTGTGTTATAACTGCCGGGGGTTGAGCACACGCTGAGGCGTTCACTGAGCAGGTCGCGGATCATAAATTTAGTGCTCGTTTTACCATAGCTGCCGGTTATGGCAATAACCGTGAGGTCCGGCATGCTTTTTAATTTTTGTTTGGCCTGTCTGATAAAGCGTTTGTGGATCTGTCGTTCTATGGGCCTGGTTAGCGAACCTGCCAACAACATAAAAAAGGGAGCCAGCACATTACCGAGCAACCAGCCAAACGAAAGAAGGTATATATCGGCCGGGAACAGCACCGGGCTTTTCAGAGAGACAGAGGTAAAAGGAATGCGCCCCAGATAGGCGGCTGCTGTTGCAAAGACCGGAATTATAAATGTAAGTGCAAAGTAAGGCACGCTCAGGCGTATGGCCCGGGGGGTATAAACCAGCGGCTTTTTGGGCTTTTCTGCTCTGTAGTAGGTAAAAGGTCCGAACCAAAAGAACCCAAATAAAGTAAGTATGACGATAGCGGCGCTGCCGGTTATAGCATCAGACATAAACCAGAGCATAACTGCAATAACCAGTATATACAGAATATGTTCAGCCGTGATCACCCGGTTGTTCCAGTGCTCAATAAGCCACTGCCGATATTCATTTGCTTTATATCCCTGAAGTTGGAAAATATGTAGAAAAAAACGGGCTCTCAGAAAAGTGTGGCGGGCCATCACCAGTACGAAAGCAAAAATGAGTAAATCAATAAAGGTGTAGTACCAATTCAATCTTATATGGATGTGTAGTTAGCAGATTGAAGGATAAATAATATTATCAAACTGCGGTCAATAACGAGTCTGTTCAGCATGTGGATAACCTCTTAACTCTTCCCAAAAACCTTTAGGGTTCACAGAGCAAGTCTCAATCCCCTGCCGGTCTATCCGGTTGTTGCCCGGCGGGGTGAAATAAGGTGCGGCTACGGAGCTGCTAAGAGTCTACGTAAACGGGCTTTCCCTGTTGTTAATTTTTCATATTGAAAAGTAAATACAAATAGTAGTTGTTCCATGGGTTGAATGGTCGCTAAAGTATTCGGGTTCCGTTATATTAACAACCATCTCCTTTGAGGGAAAGTAAAAAGAAACCTTTCATCTTAATTTATCCAAATATATGAAATTAATTATCCCAATGGCAGGCCGGGGTACAAGGGTGCGCCCCCATTCCCACACCACTCCCAAGCCCTTATTGCCTGTGGCCGGGAAAATGATCGTCGAACGCATCGTAGAGACCTTTGCGCGTACGCTTGACCAGCCAATAAAAGAGATTGTTTTTATCCTGGGCCCCGATTTTGGAAAAGATATACGTGATACTCTTGCGGCGATGGCCCGCAGGCATAACGCAAAAGCTTCGTTTCGCGTGCAGGAAGAGGCAAAAGGTACCGCTCATGCCGTGTACTGTGCCGAACAAGATTTAGATGGGGAATGTATTATCGTATTTGCAGATACGATCTTTGACATGAAGGGAAAAGTTTCCGTAGAAGATGCCGACAGTGTCATCTGGCTAAAGGAAGTGGAAGATCCTTCCCGTTTTGGAGTTGCTGTACACACCAACGACAAGATCACCGATTTTGTTGAAAAACCGACTGAACCGATATCCAACCTGGCCATTATCGGCGTCTATTATTTTAAACAGGCCCAACAGCTTAAAAAGGAAATTGAATATCTGCTGGATAATGACATACGCGGTCATGGCGGAGAATTTCAGCTGACAGATGCCCTCGACCGAATGCTTAAAGAAGGAAAGGTCTTTAAAAAGGCTACGGTAGATGAATGGCTGGATTGCGGCACACTTCCCGCCTGGCTGGAAACATCAGGAATTATTGTGGAGAAAGAAGCCGGCAGACATGCACAACCCGCTTATCAGGACACCAAAATCATTCCTCCGGTTTATATCGGCGATGATGTAGAAATGAAAGGGTGTACTATAGGTCCCCATGCAAGTATTGCCGCGGGAAGTAAATTGAAAAACTGCACGGTCAAAAACAGCTTGATTCAGGAATACGCTCAGCTGGAAGACTGTAATATAGAGAACTCGACCATTGGCAGGCACACCGAGTTAAAGGGAGTAAACCAGGAAGTCCATGTGGGAGACCACTCGAAGATAGGAGTCGGGGTTTAGCCCGGAGAGGACCACAAGCGGTGATACACTGAATACTGAGGCTGTTCAAAAGGGCTCCATACAGCTGGGGTTGCCTTGGAACGTAACGGTGAGCCTTCACACAGGGGGATGACCCTCGATTTATAAGCAAGTGACCTTAATAAGTGCGGGCGTCGTTTTGAATGGAGTGCTTTTTGGGTAGCCTCAGATACTGCTATTCAGGCTTACAGCCCATTAACTATTAACAAATAACCAATAATCCCTGGTTAAATAAAATCATCCAGCGGCCGCTCCTGGTCGGCGTCCTTCAGAGGCTCATGGGCCTCCTCATGGCTGTCTTCCGGCTCCAGATGGATGGTGACAATCACATCTCCCGAAATAGTGTTGATGAGCTCTTTTTCCAGCTGGGTGGAGTCATCGTGCGCCTTCTTCAGGTCTACTCCCTTTTTGAACAGGGCGTGCAGTTCTATCCAGGTTGTGTTGCCGGTGGTTCGGTGGCGCAGATTATGATAGCTGGTCATAGAGCCGGGCAGTTCGTCTTCTAAAACGCCGAGAATGGCCTCATGCACTTCAGGGTTTTTACTGTCCATCAACCCGTCAACGGAATATTTGAGTAGCTGAAAGCCTTCATACATAATATAAAGGGCCAGCAAAAAAGCAACCAGGGCATCAAGTACTATCCAGCCGGTAAACTTAATGATAACCAGTGTGCTGACGGCACCCAGGCTGGTCCATACATCCGTCAGGGTGTGCTTGCCGTTGCTGATAACAATCATACTGTTCTCACTTTTGCCTACCTTAACCAGATAAGACCCCAGTGCATAGTTGACGATTGCCGCAAACGACAAAAGTACGATGCCCTGATTCAGATTTTGCAGGCTGTGGCCAAACAGGTAATGGCTCACCGATTCATAGATAATGGTTATGCCTGCCAGAATGATCACCGCCCCTTCTATACCTACCGATATGAATTCAACCCTCTCATGGCCGTACAGGTGTTTTTCATCGGGCGGTTTGGAACTGAGCAGGAAACCGTAATACACGAAAATAACCGCCAGAATATGGATGACAGACTCAAGCGCATCGGATAAAGCAGCGGTAGATTGCGTAAAGTAAAAACCGGCAGATTTAGTCAGCAGAGAGAGGACAGAAACCGCCAGGCTGATCTGCAGTGCTGTTTTAGACCGGGAACTTTTCAAATCGGTTGTTATTGATTCTGATAAACCAAAAGATTCAATAAAGTATACATGAAAGCAAGCGTTTTTGTTCTTATTTTAAGCCTATTTTGGATATGTCGGAGGCGACACTGCAGAAGTATTAACAAGCACAAGGCTTTTTAAAATTTTGTGTTTGCAACAGTAAGGAGCATCAAATAAATCTAGTAATAACTGTGCAAGACATCCCCCAAAGACATAAAGAAGTTTTCAATGTAATCTCAGAGGCCGGTACGTCGGTCGGTCAGGAAGTATACGTCGTGGGCGGATATGTCCGGGATTATTTTCTCAACCGTATAAAAGATTCAGAAAAGCTGGACATTGATTTTGTGACTATCGGTTCGGGTATTGAGCTGGCCAGAGAAGTTGCGCGGAAGCTGAAAACTACAAATCTGTCGGTATTCAAAAATTTCGGTACGGCCCGGATCTCTTGCGAAGGATTGGATCTGGAGTTTGTCGGCGCCCGAAAAGAGAATTACCGGCGGGATTCCAGAAAGCCAATTGTAGAAGACGGAACGATGGAAGACGACCAGATGCGGCGCGACTTCACGATCAATGCACTCTCCTGGTCGCTCAACCGAGAGAACTACGGAGAACTGATAGATCCCTTCAACGGTATCCAGGATTTAAAGAGAAAGCTGATTCGCACCCCGGTGGATCCGCACCGGACTTTCAGCGACGATCCTTTACGCATGATGCGGGCCATCCGTTTTGCAACTGAACTTCAGTTCGATATTGAGGAGCAAACCTATAAGGCTATCGAAGAGATGAACGAGCGGATTGAGATCATCTCCAAAGAACGTATCGCCGAAGAGTTAAACAAAATAGTGATGGCTGAAAAGCCCTCTATAGGGTTCACTCTGCTGTTCAGGACGAAGTTATTGCATCAGTTTTTTCCTGAAATGGCAAAGCTGCACGGTGTCAGGCAGGTTAAAGGCGTACGTCATAAAGACAATTTCTGGCATACCCTCAAAGTGCTGGATAATGTAGCTGAAATGAGTGACAATCTCTGGTTGCGCTGGGCGGCTATTATGCACGATATAGCCAAGCCGGCAACTCAGCGGTTTGTAGAGGGAATCGGATGGACCTTTCACGGGCACGATGCTGTTGGCGCGAACTGGGTAAAATCAATATTCCGGCGGCTGGGGCTTCCGCTGGATGAACGCATGCGTTACGTCCGCAAACTGGTGAGATTGCACCTGCGCCCTATCTCCCTGGCAACGGAAGAAGTAACCGACAGCGCCGTTCGCCGATTGATTTACGATGCCGGCGATGACATCGACGATCTCATGATTCTGTGCAGGGCCGATATCACCAGTAAAAACGATCGTAAAGTGAAGCAGTATAACCGGAATTTCGACCGGGTGGAACGCAAGATTAAGGAAGTAGAAGAGAAAGACCGCATCCGGCAGTGGAAAAATCCGATAGATGGCAACGAAATAATGGAAGCGCTGAACATTAAGCCCGGTCCGGTTATCGGCGATATTAAAGACGCCATTAAAGAGGCTATCCTGGACGGGGAGATTCCTAACGAGCACGATGCGGCCTACGACTATATGATGAAGATCAAAGACAAGTATATTGGTTAACCGTAATTCGTTATTGGTTATTCGGAAAAAATCCAACCAATAACGAATTACAAATAACTTTACTCCCATGTGGATAGCAAATTCATATGCTAAAATAAATCTCGGCCTGCAAGTGCTGGAGCGCCTTCCAACCGGGTATCACCGCATAGAGACCGGCTTCTGTTTTCTGGAGTGGAAAGACCGGTTTGAAGTGCGGAAAGCGCAAGAGACGAAATTGGAGCTCACCGATGCGCGTATCCCTGCCGGCCGACGCAACCTGATTCTTCAGGCTGTTGAAGTACTGGAGCGTTATGTAGGGCTCAGAAACGGTTACCACATCAGAGTAGAAAAAAATATCCCGGCCGGTGCCGGGCTGGGGGGCGGTAGCAGCAATGCCGCGCTGATACTTCGTATGCTGAATAAGATAGAAGAGCTCGGCCTTAGTGATGACGATCTGATCGACCTGAGCCGCGAACTGGGGGCCGACATAGCCTTCTTCATCAAAGGGGAAACAGGTATTGGCAAAGGTATCGGGCAGGAAATAGAAGCAGCCGACATTCAGCCCGGCCTGTGGATCGTTACCTGTTTTCCGGGCGAAGAGAGCAGTACCGCGGAAGCGTACAAGTACTGTGAACCTAATCCACAGCCCGATTTTTCCATCCGCCAGGTACTGACCGGCGAAGAGCCGGAAGAATGGCAGTATATGCTCTTCAATGATCTGGAGCCTGCCGTTTTTCCACGGCTTAATGTGGTGGGGAACCTTAAAGATCAGTTTTATGAGTTCGGAGCTGTGTACGCATCTATGACCGGGAGCGGCTCGGCGGTCTACGGGCTCTTTGAACAGGACTTCGTAGCCATCAATGCTTACGAGGGACTGCTTAATCTGGGTCTGGCTACCAACATCACTCGTCCGGATTTTGTGCCTGACTATGGGATTTACAGGAAGGATTAGATCAGAAAAGGTATGTAGTCAGTTGTTAGTTGTCAGTGGTAAATTGCTGTTTGATCTTACAGGTGTACCAATCATTCTATTAAGCCACAAACAACCAACAACAGACCACACACAACATACCATTGACCACTAACCACCCAAGCCATGACCACACCCGCTCAATCAAACCCCCGTACGGGCATGAATGTGGATGCTTTCCGGGAGGATATCAAAGCACACCTCCGTTACACCCTGGCCGGGGATGAATATTCTACCACGGAGTGGGATAACTATCGCAGCGTGGTGCTGAGCGTCATGGACCGCCTGCATGACCGGTGGATCCGTACCCGGCAGCGCCACTATGAGCAACGGGTAAAACGGGTGTATTACCTTTCTATGGAGTACCTGATCGGCCGGCTGATGGATAATATGCTCATCAACCTGGGGCTGCAGGATGTGGCGGCCGGGGCGTTTGAAGAGCTGGGGCTGGATTATGACAAGCTCCGAGAGACAGAGGCAGACGCCGGGCTGGGTAACGGAGGGCTGGGCCGTCTGGCCGCCTGCTATCTGGATTCCATGGCTACGCTTGGCGTCCCGGCGATCGGATACGGTATACGCTACGACTACGGTATGTTTAACCAGCATATTGTAGACGGTTGGCAGGTAGAAGAGCCGGATCTGTGGCTGAAGTACGGCTATCCGTGGAGTGTGGCTCGTCCCCAAAAACAGTACCGGGTGCGGTTTTATGGAGAGACGCTCTCTTATCAGAATGATCGCGGGCACACGCAGTTCGACTGGGTGAACACCCGCGACGTGATCGCCCTGGCTTATGATACTCCTATACCGGGTTACAAAAACGATAAGGTGAACCATCTGCGGCTGTGGAAAGCCGGTTCCTCCCGCAACTTCGACCTGGACAGCTTTAACCAGGGCAACTATGTGGAGGCGGTTCGTTCTAATTTACTGGATGAGAATATTTCACGTGTGCTCTACCCTAACGACAAAGTGCCTGCAGGGCAGGAGCTGCGCCTGAAGCAGGAGTATTTCCTGGTTTCCGCTTCTATTCAGGATGCTTTGCACCGGTTTAAAAGGGAGTTTGACGACCTGCGGAAGATACCCGGCCAGATGGCCATTCAGTGTAACGATACCCATCCCATTCTGGCTATACCGGAATTAATGCGCATATTGATAGACGAGGAGGGATTGCAGTGGGAGCAGAGCTGGGATATCGTCACCCGAACCGTGAATTATACGAACCATACGCTTATGCCGGAAGCTCTGGAGCAATGGCCGTTATCGATGCTGTCTGACTTACTGCCACGTCATGTTCAGATTATCCGGGAGATAGACCGGCGGTTCCTGAATGCGATCGACGTGAAGTCTCCGGAAGACGATGAGCGAAAGAATCGTATGAGGATCATCAGCGAAGGGTTGAATGCTACGGTGCGGATGGGCAACCTGGGGATTGTAGGCGCCGGCAAGGTGAACGGGGTTTCTAACATCCACAGCGGCCTGATGAAGCAGACCATCTTCAGGGATTTTTATGAACAGTTTCCCGATAAGTTTACCAATGTGACGAATGGCATTACTCCCCGCCGCTGGCTGAGACAGTGTAACAGAGAGCTGGCTGATTTGATCAGCGCACACATCGGAGAGGACTGGATTACCAATCTGTCCCGGCTAAAGCAGATCGAAGCCAGGGCCTCCGATGCCGGCTTCGTTAAACGCTTTGCCGAGATCAAGCACCGGAACAAAGCCCATCTGGCGGCCCATATCCGGGATACTCTTGGAGTAGAAGTCAATCCTTCTTCCCTGTTCGATGTGCAGATCAAGCGTATTCACGAGTATAAGCGCCAGTTGCTGGCGGTGCTGCATGCCATCACTCTGTACAATCGCATCAAAGAAAATCCGGCTGCCGATACAACGCCGCGCACGATTATTTTTGCCGGCAAAGCGGCTCCGGGCTATAGGGCGGCGAAATTGCATATCAAGCTCATCAACAGCGTAGCCGGCAAAATTAACAGCGATCCCGAAGTTGGAGACAAACTGAAGTGCCTGTTTCTGCCCAACTACAGTGTTACACTGGCCGAGAAGGTGATTCCCGCGGCCAATCTGTCGGAGCAGATTTCAACGGCGGGCATGGAAGCGTCGGGAACCGGGAATATGAAGTTTGCCCTGAACGGCGCGCTAACCATTGGTACGTTAGACGGAGCCAACATCGAGATCCGCGACCGGGTGGGCAGTGAGAACATCTTTATATTCGGCCACACGGTGGATGACATCAGCGCCATCCGCAACGGCGGATACGATCCGCACAGCCATTACGAAGCCGATCCGGAGCTTAAGAAGGCGCTCGATCAAATTCGTGACGGATTTTTCAGTCCCGGTGAGCCGGAGCTGTTCCGGCCGGTTATCGATGCGCTGCTTAACCAGGGCGATCATTTTATGGTGCTGGCCGACTATCGCCCCTATGTGGAAAAGCAGGCCGAAGTTGAGCAGGTGTTTAACGAACCCGGCGAGTGGAACCGCCGCGCCATCATCAACGTAGCCAATATGGGCTGGTTCTCATCCGACCGCTCCATCCGCGAGTACTGCAACCGCATCTGGAAGGTTTGAGAATTAAGGGTGAATGGAACGCGGATTCACGCAGATAAGGCGAATATTCGCTAAAAGGGTTTTAAACTTATAATAATCTGCGTAAACCCGTCTGATCCGTGCCATCCGCGTTCTGATGCGTTACGCCCTCACGCTTTTTCGTTTGCCTTTGCGGCGGCTTTTGGGAGCTTCTCCGGTATCGGGCTTGGCAATTTCTACCTCAACGGTGCGGCCGTTGAATTTGACGTTTCGCTGAAAGGCGCTCAGTATGGTATCTGTGTGGTTCACATCGGCCTCAAAGAATGAGAACGAGCGCATCAGGTCAATCTTGCCAATATCGATTCCGCCCGATCGGGTCTCTTCGTTAATCAGCCCGATAAGCTGGCCGGGATTCAGATGGTCTTTTAGCCCGATATTAATAAAGAACCGCTCGTAGCCCGACTCTGCTTTATTGGAGGGGCGTCCATTTGTTTTTTGCCTGCCATTCAAAGCTCCGTTACCATTAACCGGAGAGTGATCGCTCCATAAGCGGTCAAACTGCAACGCGGCGAACCGGGCGATGATCTCTTCGCGACTCAATCCCTCAAATTCATCTATGATGACAGGAAGTACGGCTTCCAGTTTGGGTTTATCTGCCGGGGTTGATTTTACTTTTTCGGTCCACTCAAGTAGTTGTTTTTGGCGGATGGCCTCGTTACTGGGCACCTCCATATACTCAAACTGCTGCTTAATAATCCGCTCAATCTGGCGGATCTTCTTTTTCTCGTTCTTCTGAGTAATTGCGATAGAGATTCCGCTTTTACCAGCCCGCCCCGTGCGGCCGCTCCGGTGGGTGTAGCTTTCAACATCGTCCGGCAGCTGATAGTTGATCACATGCGTCAGGTCGTCTACATCCAGCCCGCGGGAAGCCACATCGGTAGCCACCATCAGCCTGACCTGCTTTCGCCGGAACTGATTCATAACCTGATCGCGCTGAGATTGCGACAAGTCTCCGTGAAGGGCCGCGGCTTTGTATCCATCCTGAGAAAGTTTTTGGGCCACTTCCTGAGTATTGCGGCGGGTCCGGCAGAAGATGATACCGTACATATCTGGGTTAAAATCTATCAGGCTTCGGAGCGACTGATATTTGTCCCGGGCCGCGACGGTAATATATTTATGAACGACATTATCAGACCCGGCGTTTTTGGTGCCTACCGTGATTCGTTCTGGATCATTCATGTATTTTTGGGCGATCCGCGCCACTGAATTGGGCATGGTGGCAGAGAAAAGCCACGTATTGTACTGCTTTGGGAGTGTTTCGAAAATCGAATTCAGATCCTGTTGAAAGCCCATATTCAGCAGTTCATCCGCTTCATCCAGCACAACGGTATGTATAGCGGACGTGTCGATTTTGTTGCGGCGCAGCAGGTCGAGCAATCGTCCCGGCGTGGCCGCGATGATTTGAACGCCCCGCTTTAAAGCTTTGATCTGGGCGCTGATGCTGCTGCCCCCGTACACCGCCAGCGTACTGACCTGATGGTGGTTTTTAGAGAAATCCTGAATATCCCGGGTGATTTGCAGGCACAGCTCCCTTGTGGGGGAAAGTATCAGGGCCTGAGGCTGATTAATGGCCGCGTCGGTACGCTGTACCAGGGGCAGCCCGAATGCCCCCGTTTTGCCGGTTCCGGTCTGTGCCAGGGCTACCATGTCGGTTGGTTTGCTTAGCAGCAGCGGGATCACCTGCTCCTGGACGGGCATGGGTTTTTCAAACCCCAGTTGGTTAATAGCTTCTATAATAGGCGCAGAAAGGCCTAAGTCTTGGAATGTAGTCATATGAGACTTCGGGTTGTGTTGGTTTGTATGGATATGTGCGCTCTTTGATTGATCCTGAACAGCGGCTGTGCGGCGGACATATCAACGACAACTCTTTGGAGAAGAGCGAGATAGTGGAAAGCTAAGCACTCCGGCAGCTATATTAGGCAGCCAAAAAACACGTGAAGTATGTCTTACTTCGGGGCACAAGGTACGGCTAATTTATGAGAATCCAGAATAATATCTTATAGGTATATTTTAACCATTACTTAACCCTGTCAGGGTTGAAGCACACCCCCCTGTCATGGGCCAGAGCTGTTACGTTCTGC
>CALJMB010000281.1 GCA_937982515.1 uncultured Balneolaceae bacterium | reverse complement strand
GTGGGGGGAGCAGGATTCGAACCTGCGAAGGCTTACGCCAACAGATTTACAGTCTGCCCCAGTTGGCCACTTTGGTATCCCCCCGACTCATAAAACATTAAGTCAAAAAAATAAGCTTATTGCTGATAGCGAATCAGAACGACCAATACCGAAGCAACGCAGCATCTTCCCGATACAATCCAGATCTGTGAACAGTTCTTATTCCGACATGAGCCAGCGGCCGGATTTGAACCGACGACCGGCTGTTTACAAGACAGCTGCTCTACCACTGAGCTACGCTGGCTTATGTCGGAACGCCATCAGACTACATGGCTTGTATCAGTACGACAAACTGTCACCAGACCGCGCCGGTGCACATCGGATTTCAACCGCGAACTGCATAGTGTTTGGACGTAACTTCACCCTGCTATCAGCTCAAAGCCGAAAGACTCGAAAATTAACCACAGTTTATATTTTTGTCAACTATCAAATACAATAAAATTATCATTATCACATTAGCCGGAAACAGATCCTTAACAACTCTTTTTTTTGCCAAAATAGTACATACCAACACGTATGGCAACAAATAAAATAATCACGGTCATAATAACCCAGCCGTAGATGGAAAGATATTCTCCGATAACCCTCCAATTCTCGTGCACGATCCAGCCGCAGCCAAGTAAAATTCCGTTCCACAACAAGGAACTCACTGTTGAGCTAATAACGGTGTAAGAAACACGCGTTTGACTTATTCCTGCCGTCAGAGAGATGACTGACCGCGTACCGGCTAAAAACCGGTTGGCAAGCACCACGCCCTGGCCCCAGCGGCTCATCCAGTCTCTTACCGTGTTAATGTATTTTAATGGGATAAAGCGGACAAGCCAGTTCCTTTCCTTCTGGTCTTGAATTTTACTGCCCCACCGGCTTCCAAGCAGATAAACGCTCATAAATCCCAAAACAGAAGCTGCCGTAGTCAGCAAGAGCACAGGAATCAGGTGGATCACAGACTCTGCAGCCAAATACCCTCCAAATGCTACCAAAACATCACCTGGAACCGGAGGAATGATATTTTCAAGGTACGCTACAAGAAAGAACACTAAGTAGATGCTTGCCGGAGGCATAATTCTGATCCACTGCACAATCTCTTGAACAAACTGCTCAACCATCAATCAGCCTTTTGAATTAACACGCTTGCCCTGGCAGAAATTCCCTCCATTCTGCCTTCAGGCCCGAGCTGCTCGGTAGTGGTTGCCTTAACTGAAACCTGATCGATGCTTATCTCCAGATCACTCGAAATAACATCTCGCATTTGCCGGATGTAAGGTGCCAGCCTGGGTTGCTGGGCCGCAATGGTGCTGTCTACGTTACCGATCCGATAACCCTGCTTTTTTATCAGCTTCCTTACTTCTCTTAGCAGTATCCGGCTGTCAATGTTTCTGAATGTTTCATCGCTGTCAGGAAAATTAGTACCGATATCGCCCAGTGCTGCTGCTCCAAGCAACGCGTCGCTGATGGCATGAAGCAGAACATCGGCATCGGAGTGCCCTGCCAGACCCATGGGGTGATCTATTTTTACTCCGCCTAATATCAGAGGGCGGTTATGCGTAAACTTGTGTACATCATATCCGTACCCTATACGAATGACACTCATAATTGTTGTTCTTCCTCAAGCAGGATTTTGGCAAGTTTTAAGTCAGGAGGATATGTAATTTTAAAATTTATACGGTCACCCTCAACCATTTTCACGCTAACTCCCAGCCGCTCCACCAGCGATGAGTCGTCGGTCCCGACAAAGCCGTCTCTGAATGCCTTTTTGTACGCCTCCATCAACAGCTCTTTTCTGAACACCTGGGGTGTCTGTGTCTGCCAGAGAAGGTCACGTGGCGGCGTTTCCCGGATAAACCCATGCCGATCTGTCCGTTTAATGGTGTCTTTAGACGGAACTCCCAGCACAGCGCCCCCGACTTCTTCAGCCGCGTGGCAGCATGTTCGGATCTGCTCCGGAGTTACAAAAGGCCGGACGGCATCGTGCACCATTACCAGGTCTACATCGTCTGCGACAATCTTTAGGGCATTGAATATGGAATACTGCCGCTCTTCGCCGCCTTCTACAACGGCCGTATCTATCCTCTCCGGCAATACGCCATCCAGAATACTCCGGGCGGTTTTTATATATCCGGCAGAAGTAGCCACAATTACCTGAGAGAGCCCTTCCTGAGATATAAATCTCCGTACCGTGTGCTCCAGAACAGGTTTTCCGGCCAATGTTATATAGGGTTTGGGGATAGCCTTATTAAGCCGGCTCCCTGAGCCTGCAGCAGGAATAATTAAAGTTGCTGTGCTCACTTTGCTAAAGAATCAACATCGCATCGCCGAAAGAAAAGAACCGATAGTCCTTTTCTTTAGCTTCTTCATAGGCTTCCATTAGAAAATCGTATCCGGCAAAGGCGGCGGCAAGCATCAACAGCGTAGACTCCGGCCGGTGGAAGTTAGTTATAACGGCTTCCGTAATTTTAAAATCGTACGGGGGATAAATAAATTTGTCTGTCCACCCGGTACCCGGCTTTGAGATTCCACTGGCCGTTATACTGGTCTCCATGGTACGAACAGCAGTGGTACCGCAAGCTACTACTTTATTTTTTTTGCTCTTCAGAGCCTGGTTAATTTTTTCGGAGGTTTCTTCAGAGATGTAGTAGTTTTCTGAGTCCATACGATGCTTTGTCAGATCCTCTACTTCAACGGGGCGGAAGGTCCCCCAGCCAATATGCAGGGTTACGGGCACCAAATCTACTCCCTTTTTCTCGATTTTTTCCACCAGCTCCGGCGTAAAGTGCATCGCAGCGGTAGGTGCCGCTACGGCTCCCCGCTCTTTGGCAAAAATGGTTTGATACTGCTCCTTGTCTTTTTCTCTGGGCTCCCTGTCTATATAGGGAGGCAGGGGCATTTCTCCTATTTTATCCAGGCGGTTATACAGTTCATCGTTAGTCCCGTCAAAAAGAAACCGGATGGTACGTCCCCGCGAAGTGGTATTGTCAATCACTTCGGCCATCAGGTCTTCGCCAAAATACAACTTGTTTCCAATACGAATTTTCCGGGCAGGCTCAACAAGTACATCCCACAGTTTGTTTTCAGGCATTAGTTCACGCAATAAAAAGACTTCTATATCTGCATCGGTTTTTTCCTTCTTCCCTTTAAGACGTGCGGGAAATACTTTAGTATTGTTATAAACTAAAACATCACCTTTGTTAAAATATTTGTGAATGTCGGAAAACTGCTCATGTTTAATAGACCTATCTTCCCGGTTCAGCACCATTAGTTTTGCGGCATCTCGGGGCTCAACCGGTTCTTCAGGAATGTTATAATCATCAATTTCAAATTTAAAATCAGTTAATTTCATTATCGGCGCGCAGGCTTTTTATAGATTTGACTTACCTTTATTTTTACAAAGACAGAAGCTAATGAATATACTCTATTTTTGCCCCCAGGACAAATTCCAAAATAAAGGCAGGGCCGTATGGCCACACACCTGCCCTCCCATGTCTGGTCTTCTCATTTAATGATTATCAAACATCGACATTTCTTCTGATCACACGGTTTTTTTCCCAGATAAAATGCTAATATCTCCATATTACCTCTTTCTTATGCAGCGCCACTTTATTATACTTATAATAGTAAGCTGTGCGTTATGATAAGCCAAAGATTAACCTTGCCTGTAATCCTTATGAAGACGTTGAACCGAATTACCTTTCTAACAGTTATCATTTTAATCAGCGGAATTTCTGTTTCCCATGCCCAGTTCCGAAACGAGCTGAACAGATCCCGCGACTTTACAGGACCTGTGGTCAAAGAGGGACCGAATCAGGCCGGTAATTTAGGCAACCTGTTCAATATGAAGATGGATCACTCCTATTCCATGATGTTTTCAAGTATAGGAGGACAGTTCCAAAATCTCAATGCCTATACGAACACCATGCGATTTTTCTTTTCTGAACGCATGACGGGGCGGCTCGATATTTCCCTGCTACATTCTCCTTTCGGCAATAATAGCTTTATTAATACAAACGGCAACAATGGGCTGGGAGCCGACGTCATCATCAGAAACGCAGAGCTTAACTACCAGCTGAGTGAAAACAGCAACATTCGTATTCAATTTCAGCAGTTGCCTTCTTATGGATATGGATACGGTGCCGGACCATGGTCTCCTTACTACAACAGCCCCTTCGGAAACTCCAATTTCTGACAGCGTCCAAGAACAACAAGAGGGTTCGTTAATGGCAAAAAACAGCAGCGACTCCAATACTCTTGCCCTCAATGCCGTCATTGCATTCCTGAGCCTGCTATTGTTTGTACTGATGATCAGCATATTTAGCCGCGTCGTTTATCCACGCATACAAAATCAGAGGGCTGAAAAAACACCGGAACTAATCGGAGACATAATTCAATTAGAAGTACTAAACGGTTGCGGCGTCTCCGGACTTGCTAATCAATTCACCTTCTCCCTGCGCCAAAATGGCTTCGATGTTGTTGAGACAGGGAACTTCGATAATTTCAATATGGAGAACACAGTCGTTATCTCCCGAACCTTTAACAAACAAAATGCCAGGCGTGTTGCTAAAGCGCTCGGTATAAGCGAACAACATATTTTGGTGGAAGCCTCCGAAGATTTCTATTTAGATGCCACCGTAGTGATTGGATCGGATTATAAATCCCTAAAACTTAACTAACACTATATGCCATACAACGCCCAAAAAGCCGACCGACAATTCAAAAGTTTAAGCGAAACAAAAACAGCCAACTCTGACAGACTGATTGAGGTAATTTGTGATAGCCTGCTGGAAAAAAAAGCCGAAGATATAACTATTCTCGATGTACATGAGCTTACAACACTGGCCGATATGTTTGTTATCTGTCATGCCACTTCTGATGTGCAGATTAAGGCTATAGCTGATAATGTGGGCGAGAGAACCAAAAAGGAACTTAATGAAAAGCCCTGGAAAGAAGAAGGAAAAAGTAATAAACGGTGGGTCATACTGGATTATGTAAACGTTGTTGTCCACATTTTCAGGAAAGAACTTCGGGATTACTACAATCTGGAAAAAATGTGGAATGATGCCATCATAACAAAGGTAACTGACGACAAGTAAATGAAGGCTCTTGCTTTACTACTGTTATCCGGTATTATAGCAGCAGGATGTGCTTCATCCGAAAAAAAAAGCCTTGACAAGAGCAAGATTGAAAACCTGGTTGAAATCCATCCCCCTTTACACAAAAGTTATACCAAATCAAAAGTTTACATTGACTCTGTACAACTAATAGACGATAATGATCGGCGGGCACTGCTTGTTTCAGGGAGCTTCCCCGATGGATGTACGCGCCTGGATCGGGCCGCTCACACCGTGAATAACGGGGAAGTTGAGCTATCGTTATCGGCATGGAGAGATCCGGAAATGATGTGCGCCCAGGTACTGACCCCTTTTTCCTTCATTTACAACGGCCTGACAGAGGAAGAACTTGATCAACGGCCGGCAATTCTTATTAATGGTACAACCTTCGAGATAAAGTAAACAATGACTTTCCGGATTCTTATCACCGAGCCTATTATGGATTCTGTAATACAGAAGTTGCACAAAAATTATAAGGTAGATATCGGCAGGCGGGGGGAATTTAATACGGAGGAGCACCTCGCAGCCGTCATTCCCGGCTACGACGCCCTGCTGTCTATGCTCTCCACTCCTGTAACATCCACTGTTATTGAAGCCGGAAAACGCCTTAAAATAATTGCCAACCATGCTGTAGGCTATAACAACATCGACCTTGATGCAGCCCGTGAAGCCGGTATCAAAGTTGCCAATACACCCGATGTGCTGACGGAGAGCAGCGCAGACTGTGCCATGGCACTACTGTTGTCTGCGGCACGCAAAATCTGCGACGCCCAGCAGTATCTCAGAGAAGGAAAATTCGATGGTTGGGAACCCCTTGGCTTTTTAGGCATGGAACTCAATGCCAAGACATTAGGAATACTCGGAATGGGGCGCATCGGAACCGCCGTTGCCCGCCGTGCCAAAGCTTTTGGCATGAATATTCTCTATCATAATCGCAACAGGATTTCGAAAGAAATCGAAGAGGAGCTGAGTGCTGAATATGCAGGAGATATCAAAGAACTGGCCCGCCGGTCAGATATATTAAGCCTGCATTGCCCTCTTACTGAAGACACATACCATGCCATAGATGCAGAGATGTTATCTGTAATGCCGGCCCATGCCCTGTTAATAAACACGGCGAGAGGACCCGTTGTGGATGAATCTGCTTTGGCCGATGCCCTGCACAACCGAATCATTGCAGGCGCCGGGCTGGATGTCTTTGAAGAAGAGCCCAAAATACACCCGAAACTCCTGTCCGCGCCTAACTGTGTGCTCACCCCCCACATTGCCAGTGCAACGGACCAAACACGGGAAGCGATAGGCATGCTGGCTGCCGATGCCATTATTGGTGTTTTAGAGGGAAAGCCGGAATCCAAAATACCTCAGCTGATTCAGTTATAATTTCAGGCATTCTGCACGTGCAAGATACAGGTATACGGCATAAGGGAAAGCAAGCATAGGATATGGGAGAAAGCAAGTAGCCTGGACCCCACCTCAAAGCAGCGTTGTCTGATGGTGAGGACGTCTTACCCGGAACAGAACAATTGATGAGACACTACTCCGTTTTTTAGGTAATAGTAAGCTACCATGGCCATGAATAATAAGCTGCTGATGTTCGAACAGCCGTTTAAGGTTCTTTTGTGGACACTAGGGCTTCTGGCACTGCTCTTTTTATTGCTGGAGGGATGGAGGTATGCGAACAAACCAACCCTGGCGAATAACACAGCGGCCCTACATCAAAGCCTGGATACCGCAACCAAATTGTTCTACCACCACCAGGGCCACTTCCGGGAACAAAGCAAAGAGCTCTCATACTCGCTTCAGAGTCAGCTTCAGGAAGAATATTCTGTTCAAAAACTCTATTCCATAATACAGAACTACCCGTCATTTTGGGGCACGGTACTGGCCAGAGAACATGAACCCATAGTATGGAGGGGGTTCTCTATGGATTCTCTCCCCGACGGCACTGCCCCACAGGCGGATAGCGCTACAGTTTCAATCAGAAAACAAAACAATGTTTTATTCTGGTTTTGTGATATCTCTTTTACTGTTGAAGACACTACCGGTAACGTTTCATATCAACTCTATACTTCCAGATTAATTGAACAGGATAATGCCCTTCCTATAAAAGGTAACAGCGAGTATAACCTCATCGATCAAATCTCTGATGAACTATCCTATCCGGTGGAACTAAGTATATTTAACCCATCTCGGGAAGAAGGATCTATTTATACGGTAATAAAAAACAGCAGACAAGATTCTATCGGTGTCTTTTACGCTTCCCCGGCTGAGTTTGACACAGCTATAAACGAATGGAAGGAGCATACGGATCTGTGGAGGTCTGTATTTCTTGTTTTCTGTTTTATCTGCCTTAGCCTTTTTGTGTATCTGTGGCTTGATCGGTTGCCCAACCTGTGGGGGTTGTTATTTCAACTGATAATTGTTGGCTTTGGGTGGCTTGTCTTTGACCTATCCGATATCCCCGCGCGCTGGATACCCGATGTTATTCCGGAAACTATAAGCCAGGATGCCCTTGCTAATTATCAAGCCCTCTGTAACTACCTTACCGACAGTATATTTGCCTTTTTAGCGGCTTTTACTTTGAACAGAAAAGCCAATCGGCAAGCCGTTTTCATTAGATCCCGGTGGTACCCGTTCAGAATTTTTATTGCAGGCCTGATTGGTTTCATTAACGCGGGGTTAATTTTGTTAATTATTTATAAGGGCTATAATTTTGCGGTGCACTCTCAGATGTCCCTTTTAGGGCTTCAGTTGATGCCTCCTTCCGATACGCTGCTTTTCTTTCTCGGCCTCGGTCTTACCATCTATTCATTAGGCCTGGCTCTTACCGCTATTAACCGCCTTATTCTCAGATCGGGAAAAGACCAGCACAAATTAATGTCCGTCATTGTAACCATCAGCTTTGTACTTGGGCTGACCCTGGCGCAGCTCTTTCTCCCGGAGGCTATGATACTGAACTGGGCCTTCTTCCTGGCCCTCGCTATTTTCTCTGCCGTGTTTGGCATAGCTTACCTTTATAAAACCAGCCCCCGGCTGATTAATAACGTATCTACGCTCCGAACCATTGCCATCGGCAGTTTTCTGATTGCCATGGCAGGCATCACCCTCATATACAGAGCCTATCTCGAACGTCAGGATCACAGCCTCTATGATATTGCCCGCTCTTACACCGTCAGCGAGGATCCTTTCGCAAGAATGCTGACGACGAATCTTTTAAATGAACTCAATAATCAATTTGCAGGCCTCGAAGCCGAAGACCTGAACAGCCAGATTCCTTTTGTACAAACACGACTTACCCAAACCATTGAACAAGAATTAAGTCCTCTCTCAAGAAAAGGGTATTCCATCGATGTTCATCTGATCAATGCTACCGGCAAGTCTGTCGCCGATTATTCAACCGACCTGAACTCGCCGGACTGGGTATCCATCTTTGATTTACGCAATCTGAGGGCAGCAATAAGGGTGGAGCAAATTGACAAATCAACCAACCGGCCTATTGTACAACATCCTGAGATCGTAACCCAGAGAAAGTATAAAACATTTTACAGAGGATGGATTCCCGTTTTCAATGAAACAAGCGATGACCCTATTGCATGGATCTTATGCTCCGTTTACAACGAACGCCCGGATTACGACAAACCTATCCGGGCCGTAATGGCTTCGCTCACCTACGACGATGTAAACAAGTCATTCCAGCTGCTGAGTTACAGAGATGGCAACCTTATCGGTTCAGATCATCAGGGCGTTACAACACATTTCCCTACCTTCAACACCTTGCTCGAATCGGAACACGAAGCCCTGAGGCAAGACACCCTTGTTTTCTATAGCAGCGAGGGCGCCGAACGTTCCTACCGCAATATATTGCTTAAAATAGAAGAGGGGTATGTTATTAAAGTAAGCACCATTGCCCCCGACTTCAGAAACATTCTATTCTCATTTTTCCGGTTTAACTTCATCATGCTTTTTGCCGGAATCCTATCTAAGCTTTTATCCAACATAACCCGATTTCAAAACATCACGCTATTGGGAAAAAATGATAGATTCCAGGATCGGATATCTGACAATTTTTTAGTTGCCACTCTGGTATTTTTAGCCCTTCTGGTCGTTGCAACCCATATAGCTATCAAAGATCAGAATAAAAATATTGTAAGGCAGGAGCTATTTGAAAAGCTCGACAGGCTTGCCCAGGCCATTAAAAGAAATGAAGAATTCCAGGCTAATTACACGCTTCCGTCCAAATTCTTACTGGATTCACTCACCACACAGCTCAGTGTAGATGCCTCGTTCTATAACCATCGAATGGTCAGCGAATCCACAACGCCCCAGATCTATCAGCAACACATCTTGCCAAGCTCACTTCCTTTCACCGTTTACCAGGATTTATATGTAAGATACCAACGAGAAACGATCAGCAACATCACACTGGGCAATCAGGAATTCCTGATTGGCTACTGCTCTGTTTTTTCACGAGATAATGAGCCCGTAGCCGTAGTGGCCATACCCACCTTTGTACACTCGCCTAAATACGACCAGCAACTTCTGGAGACGACCAGTTATCTGATCATTCTCTACTTTTTCGTATTTGGACTCTTCATAATAGGTGCAGCGCTTATTTCAAAACAACTTACCAGACCGTTGCATTTTATCCAGGAAGGTCTGAATGAAATATCTCAGGGGAATCTCGATACAACCATCCCGGTAACCAGCCAGGATGAAATCGGCAGCCTGGCATCGGCCTACAACGAAATGGTATACCGCCTGAAAGAATTGCAAACTGAACTGGCAAAAGCGGAAAGAGAATCTGCCTGGAAAGAGATGGCCCAGCAGGTTGCCCATGAAATAAAAAATCCACTTACCCCCATGAAGCTAAGCATACAGCATCTTGAAAGGCAGCTTGCTTCGGATCAGTACGATCCTAAAGAGCTTAAACCAAGAATAAAAAAGATCACCGAAAATATTATTGAACAAATTCAGTCATTAAACTCCATCGCTTCCGATTTTTCAAAATTTTCAAAACCCGTTGAAGAAGAGTTTACCGATGTGCCTGTGAATGAAATTTTAAACTCTGTTACCGACTTGTATCGGCACGACAAACAAGTAGAAATCAGAACGGAATTACCCTCTCATTCCATTATTGTCAAAGGGGTGGCTGACGAGCTGCGGCGCGTTATTATTAACCTCGTAAAAAATGCCTATGAAGCCATGTCCGCGGGCGGAACCATAACACTCCGGACTTACAGAAAAGGGAATAGTGTTTTTATGGAAGTGGAAGATAACGGACAGGGAATCCGGGAGGAAGACAAAAGTAAGATATTCGTGCCTAACTTCTCCACAAAATCGAGCGGCACAGGTTTGGGACTGGCAATCTGCAAAAAAATCGTCCAGGCCCACGAAGGCAGCATCTCTTTCGCCTCTATTGAAGGAAAAGGTACAACGTTTGTTGTCAAGCTGCCGGTCAGTCAGGATCCCGAGGTGACATATACCTCCTGAAAATAAACCTGTGCCTCATTTACTGCAGCTCATAGTACGAGCAAAACATGGCACTGAACTATTCCCTGCCCAACCTCATACCTGATACCGGCCTTCTCCTGTTTCCTTCTGCACATACAGTAGCAGTGCAGAAAGAAGCACAGACAGCTATAGCTATGGTATGAGCCCGGCATGAAGGGAATATGGAGAAGACAGATACTTAAGTTATCCGGTGGAAAGATGTTATAGAATATTGAAATTATGTGGAACTCATTTCATGATTCCCTAATACATACGCTCATTGCACGGAGAGTCGGGCTCATCCCCTGCTGTACTTGCCGCGATACTCTTGTGGAGTTAGCCCCGTGAAGCGCTTAAAAACATTGCGGAATGTTTTGGCATCGTTATATCCAACATCATACATCAGAGAGCTGATGTTTTTTGTACTTCTTTCCAACGCTTTTTTAGCTGCCTCAACCTTTACTCTTTGCATGTACTCCAGCGGGGTATTCTGTGTGGCTTTTTTAAAACGTCTGATAAAGTTTCGCCGGCTCATATGAATTTGTTCGGCTATTTGCTCTACAGAAATTTCGTTGTGATAGTTCTGCTCTATAAAGGCCTGCGCCTTTAAAATCTCTTCGTCTTCGTGTTTACGCTGACCCTGGAATACAGCAAAATGCGCTTGACTGATTCGGTCCATATCGATAGAGAACATTTTGCTGATTTGAATTCCGACTTCCCGGCCGCAAAATTTTTCAACCAGATACAGGATCAAATTCAACGATGAAAAGGCGCCGCCGCTGGTATAAATACCTCCCTGATCTGTAATCACCATATCCGGCAATACGTTTGCAGCAGGGTATTTTTGCTGCATATCCTCGACCGTCATCCAGTGCGAAGTACAGGGCTTCCCCTCCAGCAGTCCCGCCTCACCCAGAAAATAGCTACCGTAACACAAGCTGGCTACTTCTGCCCCGGCCTCACGCATCTCTTTTATCCACTCAACCAACGCCCGGTTCTTTTCCAAAACCACCTCCGGACTGCCGTTAAATGCCGGGGCAATTACAAGATCGGTTTGCCTGGCTTCGGCCAGAACTTTATGACAGAGAAACTGGGCGGGCTGATGCAGTTTAATACTTTTTAGCTTCTCGCTAACCAACTCTACCTGAAAAGCCGGCGGGTTTCCCGATTCAACCAGCAGCCGGTTGGTAGCTATCAGAATATCCAGCGGGCCTGAAAGGGCTGATAAAACAACATCCTCATATACAAGTATTGATATGGTTTTCATGGCTTAAGTGTTATTAAGGGGTCTCGCAGAGGCACAATATATCGTGTTTCTATGCTACTTCGTGAACCATTTTTTTCCAATATAAATAATTTTATGTCATAAAATCCCCCCCGGGTTGGCATGTATGCACTTGGTAAACCTGGTTTTATTTTGTGAGATTGAGACAGAGGCTTGGAATTCCAGGCTCAGAAGTCAGAAATCAAAATAAAGTACTTCTGGATTCAGAATTCTGAATTCTCTTTTAATTGTGAATCATTACATAAGCACTATTGAACCAAAAGGTACAGATCCTTGCAAAAACTACTGCTAACTCAATTTGACCTGCACCAGCGCCTATACAATAATGTGCTGGCAGGATTTACGGATGCTGAAACAAACCGGCGGCTCCACGATGATACAAATATTAACCATGTAAAATATCTGGCGGGGCATCTGCTGAACTCGCAGTATGGATTGGGAGTAATAGCCGGTATCAATCCCGAGATAAAGTGGAATGACTTATTTGCCGTAATGGGGCAGTCGGAAGCCAAAGACGACACCGCTTACCCTTCCATCGAAAAGATCAAGGCCGAATGGAACGGCATGCACCAAGCCATCAGAACAGGGCTGAAAAAACTGACTCCTAAAGAGCTGGATGCTGCACCCCCAGCCCCTTTCGATCAGGTGGCCGAGACAACCGGCGACCTGTGGGCCTTTATCAACCACCACCAGGCCTATCATATCGGGCAGATCGGATTGCTGCGCCGGGGATTCGGGAAGGAACCCCTGAGTTATGATTGATGAATTGAAAACTTTAAACAAAAATAAAAGGAGTAATCACTATGAATACACAAAACAGATCAACAATAACGGTGGAGGCTATCATTGAAGCCCCTGTGGAAAAGGTATGGGATTTTTGGAACATGCCTGAACACATCACGAAATGGAATCACGCTTCTGACGACTGGCATACACCTTGGGCGAAAAACGATTTGCGGGCAGGCGGAACGTTTGTTTCGCGAATGGAAGCTAAAGACGGAAGCTTCGGTTTTGATTTTGGCGGAACCTACAATGAGGTAAAAGAGCATGAACATATTGCCTACACCATGGGCGACGGCAGAAGAGTGGAAGTCTACTTCTCCCAAAATGGACCCTCAACCCGCGTAACTGAAATATTTGATCCTGAGGATACAAACTCCAGAGAAATGCAGCAGAACGGCTGGCAGGCCATTTTGAATAGCTTTAAAAAGTATGCAGAAACACAAATCAACAACAAATAACCTTTACCCTATATTGAACCGCCATGTCTACTATGATTTTTGTAAACCTTCCGGTCAGGGACCTCGAAACATCCAAAGCATTTTATGAACAGTTGGGTTATACCATCAATCCGCAATTCACTGACGAAACAGCAGCCTGCGTGGTAATCTCCGATACGATTTATGTGATGCTGCTGACACATAAAAAGTTCAGTGAATTCACGGATAAAGAAATTGCCGACGCTCATAATACGGCTCAGATACTTACTGCCCTTAGCGCCGAAAGTAAAGACAGTGTAAATGAATTGGTGGATAAAGCCTTGAAAAACGGCGGCACGGCAACCAGAGATCCCCAGGATTATGGCTTTATGTACAGCAGAAGCTTTAGCGATCCGGACGGACATATCTGGGAAATACTGTGGATGAATATGGAAGCGGTTAACACTGAACAGTGATTTGTTCAAGCGGGGGGGCAAAACGGAAGGCCATGAACAAATAAAAGTCTCACACAATCATTAACCATAAACAAAATCATGAAAACAATATATGTTTTACTAATTGCTGTATTGGCCTTTTCAGGGATCATTGCACCAGGTGCCAGCCTTGCTCAGACTGAAGAAAAGAACCAGGGCTACGTATCGGTAAACGGCCTCGACTATTACTATGAAATCCACGGGGAGGGCGAGCCGCTTTTGTTGCTGCACGGCGGGCTCGGTTCAATAGATATGTTCACCCCGGTACTTCCACTGCTGAGTGAATCCCGGCAGGTGATTGGCATCGACCTCCACGGACATGGACGTACAGAACTGGGAGCTCGCAACATCAGCCTGATCGATATGGGTAACGATATCGGTGTGATTCTGAAGGAGCTTGGCTACAATCAGGTCGATGTGCTCGGTTACTCAATGGGCAGCGGCGCTGGCTTCCAGCTGGCCGTACAGCATCCCGAGAGCGTACGCAAGCTGGTGCTTGTTTCGGGCAGCTTTGCACGAGACGGGTTCTACCCTGAAATACTGCAACAGCAGGCACAGGTCGGAGCAGCTGCAGCAGAGTTTATGAAAGATACTCCAATGTATCAGTCTTATGCCGAGATCGCACCAAACCCGGAGGATTTCCCGAAGCTGCTGGAACAGATGGGTAACCTGATGAGCAAACCTTACGACTGGGCACAGGATGTGAAAAAGCTCAATATGCCGGTTATGCTGATCTATGGCGACAGCGACATGTACCGCTTGGAACATATAGTCGGGTTCTATCAGCTCCTCGGCGGTGGCCTGAGAGATGCCGGATGGAACCGTGAATATATGTCTCAGAACCGACTGGCCATTCTACCCAATCTCACCCACTATGATATCTTCATGGCCCCGGAAATGATACGGACGGCCCTCTCCTTTCTCGACGGATATAACGCCAAGGATAGCATAAATGAACAAGTAAAGTAAAACGGGTAACTAAGATGAGAAAAGTAATACTTCAGCAATTCGTCACTATTGATGGTTTCGCTGCAGACACCGATGGTGGAATGAGATTCCAGCAGGATTATGTGTCCAAAAATGATAAAAGTTTTCAGGAGGATGCCCTGCGTTTCCTGGATACCGTCGATACCATGGTTTTAGGTGCGAATACTTACAACATGTTTGCCCAATATTGGCCCGGTGCAACAGGAGAGGAAGGTGAATTTGCCCAAAAGCTGAATTCACTCTCCAAGGTTGTGGCCTCATCTACCCTTAAAAGTGCACCGTGGGGTGAATGGGAAGCAGCAGAGATAACGGATAATCCATCTGAAAGACTAGCTCAACTCAGGCAGCAGAAGGGAAAGGACATTGTTATATGGGGTAGCCTGGCACTTACACACTCACTCATGAAGGAAGGATGGATCGATGAGTATCAGCTGCGGGTTTGTCCGGCCGCCACGGGAAGTGGCAAGCCGCTTTTCCCACGCGGTTCAGACCTATATAACCTGAAGCTGCTGGAAACGAAGAGCTATGATAAGGGCATGGTTTTGCTAAGGTATGAGCCGGAATAAATCCGAGATAACAAAGAAATGCTTCAACCTCTCGCCACTTGGGGCAGGGCTGTTGGCGTCCTGGCTTTATGGAATTGGTTCCGTACAGCCTGGAAGTTGCCGCCACCGGCAGGCAGACATAATGGCAGAACACACCCTCTTTCAAAGCATTGCGTACGTCTCCGGAAAAACGTCCGCATGTTTTCTCCAAAACATAGGCATCTTTCCGGGAAAACGTCCGCACGTTTTTGAGCAAAGATGCGCATGTTTTTTTGAAGGGCTAAAAACGGCCTCTGCAGGCTGTGGGGGCCGTTTTTATTAACACGGGTCAAGCTAATGCCAAAATGGCATAATAACGCAACAAAAAACAAGCGCTCAAGCCGCTAATCGGCTGCGGTATGACGCCATAAGGGCTTGGCTGCTTTATCGGCAGAACGTAACAGCCCCGCCTCAAGGTGCAAGGTTCCCGGACACTTCATTCTTAGCTTACACTCATATTCATATCTTAACTTCAATAAGGAGGATGATTATGACACAGAAACATTCTGATATTAATCTGAAACGAATAGTAGAAAATACAGAGCCTATCGTTGTCGCGGGCCTGAGCCGGAATTATCTGTTCGGCAAACCGATGGACCCATCCGCTCAATGGCAAGAGCTGGGGAAGCATCTGGGTAACATTCCCGGCCAGAAAGGCGACGTAGCCTACGGACTGTGTTACGATCTGGATGGCGGCATAGGCATAGAATATGTATCCGGGGTGGCAGTATCCCAAAATGGAACACTGCCTGAGGGTTTTGTACTGAAGCAGCTCCCGTCTTTCAGCTATGCCGTATTCGAACATAAAGGGCATGTTTCCCGGATAGGCCAGACCTGCGACGCCATCTGGAAGGAATGGATTCCCGGCTCCGGCTATGCCAAACCCGAAGACGCCAACTTCTTTTTTGAGCGATATGGCGAAAAGTTCAACCCCGCAACCGGCGAGGGAGACATAGAGATATGGATACCGGTAGAATCTTAATTTTATAATATTAAAGATTGCTAACCTCGGCAAAAATCAATAAAACAACATGACAAAGAAAGAAAAACTCTTGCGGGAACTGAATGAAGCCTACGCAAACAATGACAGCGATTATATTATCGAAAATGTGACCGACGATATCCAATGGGATATTATCGGCGACAGGCTTATAAAGGGAAAAGAAAACTTCATGAAAGCAATAACAGAAATGGCGGGAGATACCCCGTATCAGCTAACCATCAGTCACATCATTACCCATGGAGATTCCGCCGCTGTAGATGGTACAATGAAAACCCCGGATGGAAATACCTACGCCTTTTGTGATATTTATAAGTTCAGCGGATTTAAAAACGCCAAAATTAAAAAGATGACTTCCTATGCTATTCATGTAAAATAATCGCGCAGGATTAGGCAGGTAACATGGCTTGCGGCTAAAAAGAAAGCGTCAAGCAAGTCTCCCCTCTTTGGAGACAGATCGGTCTCGTGCCTACTTATTGTTCAACCGCTATACATATACCCGGGTCAGGGGAGACTTGTGCTTATCCTTCATAACATCATTATCTCGAATACGCGCTAAGTAACCCAAGCCTTTAAATTTGCTGAATTTATTGCAACCTGGTAGTATGATCTTTCGTAGCACTCTCATTTACGTACCTCTGAGATTTATTAAATGTAACCTACACATAAACTAAACCTTAATGCTATGAAAGCTTTCCAACACCTGGTACTATCAGCCGCCATTTTCATAGTTATTACGCCACAACTTATTCAGGCTCAGCAACCATCTTCGGCAGACACCCACTCTGGTCAACATACCGGAGAAGAGCCGGTGGAATGGCCGGTATACGGACGGGACCTGTATGGGAGCCGGTATCTTCCGGCATCAGGGATCAACCCGGAGAATGTTCAGCAGCTTGAAGTAGCCTGGACCTACCGCACTGGAGAAATGGATCCTGAGTATGACACCAAAAGGCCGGCATCGTTCCAGGCCACGCCTGTTATGGTTGACGGGTCCCTGTTTTTCAGCACGCCTCTGGGACGCGTTGTGGCCCTGGATCCGGAAACGGGTGAAGAGCTCTGGGAATTCGATCCGAATATAAAACGAGACATTGAATATGGAGACTTTGCCAACCGGGGTGTCGCCGTCTGGCTAGACGAATCGGCATCTGTGAACGATGTGTGCAGGCGGAGAGTTTTTGTAGGTACAGCCCAGTCACAATTGATTGCGCTGGATGCGAAGAACGGTCAGCCCTGCAAAGAGTTTGGCCAGGACGGATGGGTGAACCTCCTCCAGGGGCTGCGGATACAGCCCCGCTGGGATGGAGCCTATACTCTGACTTCACCGCCTGTTGTAGCAAACGGCCTGGTCGTGGTCGGTTCATCCATTGCAGATAATACCCGTCCTGATCCGGCCAGCGGGGAAATACGGGCTTATGACGCCCGCACCGGAGAACTGCAATGGAGCTGGGATCCGATTCCTCAGAACCCGACAGACCCTGCCTACGGCGACTGGGGCGGAGAAATGGCCCACAGCACCGGTGGGGCTAATGCCTGGTCCATTCTCTCAGCAGATCCCGAGCGCGATCTTGTTTTTATCCCTACTTCCAGCGCTGCTCCGGATTATTACGGGGTATTACGCCTGGGAGACAATCGGTATGCGAATTCTATCGTGGCGCTTCGGCTATCCACCGGTGAGCTGATATGGTCGTTCCAGACAGTACACCATGATCTGTGGGACTACGACAACGCCGCACCGCCAACACTTACAACCATTAAAAAGGATGGCACAGAAATTCCTGCTGTGATACAAGCAACCAAAACCGGTATGATGTTTATCCTGAACCGTGAGACGGGCGAACCAATCTTTCCTGTAGAAGAACGACCCGTACCGGCCAGTGACATCCCGCATGAAGAAGCATCTCCCACACAACCTTTCACTGCAACCATTCCGCCGATCAGCCCTCATCAATTCTCAAAAGACTCGGTATGGGGTATTACGGAATCCGACCGCGCCGCCTGTTACGAAGCAATTAAAGGCCTCCGGTATGAAGGTATTTTCACCCCGCCAAGCGAACAGGGAACACTGGTTATTCCCTCAAACATAGGCGGCGCACACTGGGGCGGGGTTGCCGTCGATCCTGTCCGCCAGATTGCCGTCGTTCCCGTTAACCGGATCGCAGCCAAGGTCCAGTTGATCCCCCGGGAGGAGTACGATCAGGATCGATTTGAATCAGAAGACCATAGGCTCGGGTACGAATACAACCCCATGTACGGCACTCCCTATGTGATGCGGCGACGCCTGTTGCTGGGACCCTCCGGGCTGCCATGTACCCCTCCGCCTTTCGGTTCTCTCGTTGCCGTTGATTTGCAATCAGGCGATAAGCTCTGGGATGCCCCCCTCGGATCAGTGGCTCGCATGATCGATACTAACACAGCTGATAAGCTCCCGCAGCTTGAGGATTGGGGTTCTCCTAATCTCGGCGGCCCGATGATTACGAAAAGCGGACTTGTATTTATCGGAGCGGCTTTAAACGACTTGCTGCATGCTGTTGATATTGAAACAGGCCAATTGCTTTGGACAGGAAAGTTGCCCGCCAGTGGCCGGGCCACACCAATGAGTTATCAGTTGGCTTCCGGCGAACAGTTCGTTGTAATTGCAGTAGGGGGAGGCGAGGTGTTCGGGAAAGGCGACTACCTTGTGGCTTTTCGTTTAGATGGTTAAACCCGGCTTCCGGACAAAATTTCAGAAGTGATTATTGCAATAAAAAACCGTGCCAAAAAAAAGAGAAAAAAATAAGTGTTTATTTATCACTTTATTATAAGCCTCTTATTAATCAATGCTTATGTATATTATTATGACTACTTTTACATGTATTAGAATTTTCTAAGTTGCTAACGCCGAATAATCAATGTATCATTGTGTATAAAATTTAGGTCACTGCTTAAAAAGCATACCTAATACCAGTTCCCTTTGATACAATGGCTTTTTCAAGGGTACTATTTTTCGGGTACAATCAGCCGGAGGTACGGAGTGACATCCATACTTTCGGCGCTGCAGAGGAAGGCGATAAATAAAAAAGACGCTTTTTCTCTCATAAAAAAGTGAAAGGAGCTGGCTGTCAACCGGCTCCCTTCTGATACGTTGGCTTTTTCGGGGTACAAAACCATTGTTGCAAGTAGCATCTGTATGGAGTTGCCATCAGAGCACGTGCACAAATACTTAATAAAGATAGTCAGTTTTAATCTATAAGAAGGAAGCTGGCTATCAACCAGCTCCCTTTGATACGTTGGCTTTTTCGGGGTACAAAACCTTAATATTCTTTACTAAACGGAATTCCATTGCATTGTATCATTATAACTATCATTCCAATGTAAAAGTTCCGTACCATTTTATATATTTTTATAAGTACTTTTATATCTCGTCTAATTTCATGCAGCTTAGGGGCTAGTGTTATTATTCGTTTGCTCATGTGGGCTAATGAAAGTCCCGGAAACACAAAAACATCGAATATTGGGCGGGAATTACGTGCGAGGGATTGAAAACAGGCGGCTTGGACGGCTGATTACGCACTTTTGTGTTTCCGTGACTATGACCGCGCAGCTTTTGAGCGGTAAGGGATACTGCCAGGGCATATGTTTTTAAAACAGATTTGCACTAGGGCGTGTGGACAATTACCGTGCGGCATGTCTTTGGGCTGATTTGAGGCATTCCTAAGTTAGGAGCAAAGCGCATAGAGCATGGGGCGCATAGTGTGAACCTCGGGGGCGCTATGCCCTTTGCGCCACGCGCTCTGCGGGTCAACCGCACATCCCCACCCCCAGGCTGATTGTCCACACGCCCTAAGATTCACGGCCTGAGATTACTCTTCTCTGTCATCGGCTTCACCCCACATTCCTTTGGGTACGACTTCCAGAGAGTGGCCATCAGGATCGCGAAAATAAAAGGAGTAATACTCTTCAAACCAGTGCTGTTCGTGTTCGATTTCTATTCCTTTTGATCTGATCCACGTTTTAGCTTCCGAATACTGTTCCGGCGGAATCTCAAAAGCCATGTGCATCTTTCCTTCTCCGTAATGAGGGGGTAAGACTTTTTCCTTCCTGGTAGCATCTGCAATAAAGCATAACAAAACTGAAGAACCGGCCTGAAAAAAGATGTGACGCCCTTCCTCCCTTCCGATAACCTTTAAATCCAGGATCCCTTTATAGAAGGCCTCTGTCCTGTCTAAATTCTGTACATACAGACACGTTTCTTTGATTCGACTGAAGTGCATAGCGTCTTTTGTTTAGGTTTTATTCTATCTTACCCGATGGCTGGCTACATGCAGATATAGCTTGATATTTGGCAGGGGGTTCCTTGTTCTCTATGCAGAGAGCTTATACCTAGCAGCCAGTTATTTAACCATCGGTAAGAACCACCTTTCCCTTGCCGTGACCTGTTTCGGCCTCCCGGTGAGTATCGGCCGCCTCATGCAGGAGAAAGGTCTTCCGGATATGGATCTTCAGCTTGCCTTGCCTGTACAGACCTGTAGCTCGGTAAACTGTAGTACGTCAGGGTCTCCATAGGATGAAAACTAACAGCATTCATGATCGTAGTTTTATTTGAAATTTAAATATGGAAGTATCTGTCAGGCTTTTTAAGAACCCACTTTGTTCATAGGCCTTTGCTCTGTCACAGGTATGGGATTTCTTACTTCCTCTCTGACCGGTTTGGAAGAGACAGCCGTAAAACGGAGAATAGATTTGCGAAATGCTAAAATCAGGATCGCGCTTGCCAGTAAAACTACACCTGCTGAGGGAAACAGAAGTTCTAAATCTAATAGCTGGCTGCCTGCCGGTGACAAAAACTGGCCCAGGAAAATGGCTGTTGTAAGCCCTCCTACTGCCCGTCCACGCATGTAAGCAGGTACCTTCGAGGTAAGCCACACGTTCATATTTGGAAACATTAATCCCATTCCCAATCCACAGACAGCAAGCCCTGCCAATGCGGTGATGTACTCATCGGCCAGACCAATTATCAGATAACCAACAGCCATAAGGGCGAAATTCAGGCCAAGAATAGGAACATGCCCCATTCGCTTGTGAATTCCTCCAAAGGAAAGCGAAGTAACCGTTCCAAATAAAGTAGACACCGCTATAGCTATTCCGCTGGCGGTTGGGCCCGCACCAATCATCTCCTTCAAAAAGAATGGTATCTGCAAGGGAATAAGGTAGAAAAGGATCATCCCAAACAGCCCTGCACCATAGATAAATCCAAGCAACTGTACAGGCTGTCTGTCAGGGTGTCTACTATCCGCTGATCCGGTCTCTGTTTGTTTTTCCTTAACGGGCTCAAACAACGCAAGCAAAACCAGCGGTACCAACAGGATGGAGAGTAAATATATGCTAAACGGCCAGCGCCAACTTATCTCTGCAAGAGCACCGCCTCCGGTAAGGAATGCAACTCCGCCAAAACTCATGAATGCCGCCTGCCAGCCCATAAACTGAGAGCGGACAGCCCCTTCATAATAATCGGCAATGAGTGTAGTTGCACTGGTCATAATGCCTGCCACAGCCAATCCAAGCAGCGCACGGCCTGCAAGGATGGCTGTAAGTGAATCCAGATACAGGCCTGAGCTGCCTGCAAGCCCGTAAAGAATCATGGAAGGGATGAGCAGATACATCCGCCCCCGCCGGTCAACGATCAGCCCGGCCAGCGGAGCACCCAGAACAATAAGTAAGGCCGGAAGTGTGAGAATAAGCCGTACCCACAGCCCGGCGCTCCCTGTATCAGAAAAATATTCTTCCATTGTTGGCAAAGCCGGGGCAATAGTCGCTCCCGCCATCACCGTCAGGCTGCTTACCAGGAGTAACGCAGCCTTGACTACAAAAGAGTTAGCATTCATGAGACAACCCCTTCTGGCGAAACTAACTGTTCCAGTGCTATTTCCAGCTGGTCAACCTCCGGGGGCTCCAGCAGGAACACATCTTTAAGCACTTTCCTGATTTCAGCGGCCGAAGTAAGAGTCGTCTGATCGGTTTCTCCGTTTAGATGGTGTACAGACAGCTTGTTGTTGCGAAGCGCGTACCGGCGGCCCGGTTCTGTCCGTGCGGCGATCAGGCCGGTGACAAAATGGGACTCGGGGTTATTCGAAAGATACCAGTTTGAGACTTCATAGTCGGGCAAGAACACTTCTTCCAGACCAAAACGACATAGCGGTTTCCACTCATTGCGGATCTTTGACTTTATGATGTATTGATCGCCCGCCTGATGCAGACGAAAAGGCTCATGTGGTGTCTCTTGCACGGTGTCCGGTTCCAGTTGCAGCGGTGCTGTGAGCGTTAATCCTCCGAAGCCCACGTCTGCTATGTACGGGTTTCCCTCCACCTCAACAAGAAGCAACATGTGGCCCCTTGGGGTGATCCGGCCTTCGGGTACATTCCAGAGGATACGTGCGGCAAGTCCTTTTACGTTAAAACCCAGCGCTTCAAGTACGGCCTTAAACAGCAGGTTTTGTTCAAAGCAGTATCCGCCCCGCTTATTCTGTACCAGTTTCTGCACAAGAGATTCCGTATCCAGCAAGACAGGTATTCTCAGTAGTGGGTTAAGGTTTTCGAACGCTAAGGCTTGCGGATGGAGCTCATGCAGCCGCCGCAAGGTATCCAGAGTAGCGGTCCGATCCCCTTCGTATCCAATGCGCTTAAAGTAGGCGTTCAGGCTGATGCCACGGCTCATCATGCTACCCCTAACGCCTTGTATTTTGAGTGCTGTTGGTATAAGGCGCCAGCAAACCAAAGGAATTCATTCAGGAACTTTTCGGTAGATCTGACCACCTGCCCATTTTGAGGTTCAAAGGAGTCATCAATTGCGTTGTGAATCTCTGGAATGAGAAGCTTCAATGGTATCGGGTAGGCTCCCATACTGAGAATTACATGCTGAAGCTGTGTAGAGGCGTTGATACCCGCCATCTTGCCGCCCGAGGCAGCAATTACGCCGATGGGTTTTTTCCGAAACTCGCTCCAGAAGTGATCCAGAGCATTTTTAAGCACGCCGGAAATACTGCCATGGTATTCAGGAGTGACAAAGATCAGTGCATCGGCATCATCCAGGCGCGAGCTGATGTTGGCTACATTTTCCTTTAACTGTACATCGGCGGCTTCCTCTACGCCATACATGGGCAACGGAGTTTCTGCCAAATCAATGAGATCTGTTTCTATACCTCTTTCCCTGAGGGCTTTTGTCACGTAATAGGCTGCTTTGTGCGACTGTCTTTTTTCGCGTATGCTTCCTGTAAGGATAGCTATTTTCATGATTTTATGATTTTTATTTTAGTTATGTCTATTAAAACCTCCAAAGCTTCCATAACCCGGAGGTTTCTCTTCATTAGAGGCCGAACCGAGGATCTCATCGATTGAAGCATCTTCGAGGACAGCATTGAATTTGTTCACATATCCCTGATGGTGCTTCGAGTGGTGGATCTCCATTGGTTTTGCATCAATGAGAGGTTCCGGAACATCGTATGGAAACAAAAGCTGAGGAAGTTGATTAGCCATAAGTGATTGCATTAATTAAGGTTCACCCGCCAAACTACTAACTTTCATTATTAAACCAAACAATTACTTTGTTTATTCCGATATATAGTTTTTATCGGTTTGATAGATACTTCTTTAGTTCATCCTTTTCGTGCTCCGCAGTTATCCCCATCCCGGCACAGCGAGGCCGTTGTGGCGTCTTTTTTTTCGGCCGTTATTTCAGTACCTTTTAAACAAAACAATTACTTTGTTTAATATGGAAAACAGGTTGCCTGACAATGAAAAAGTGCTGCGGATACTCAAAACCCGGGGGCCGCAGCCTGTATCGCTCCTTGCAAAAGAGATGAATGTAACCACCGAAGGTGCGCGGTTTCATCTGCTGAAGCTTGAAAAGGAAGGCCTGATACAAGCTACAACTGAAGCCAAAGGACGGGGGCGGCCAAAACACATCTGGTCGCTGACTGAAAAAGGACACAATTGCTTCCCCGATGCCCATGCGGAACTAACCGTTAGGCTGATCGCCAAGATGCGGGAAACGCTGGGCCAGGAAGCTGTGGATCGTGTGATCGAAGCCAAACAGCAAAGCGGTATTGAAGTGTATTCGATGGAAATGAAAGGACTTACTGACCTGGAAAGCAAAGTGGCAAAGCTGGCCGAAATCCGCGACCGCGAAGGATATATGGCTGAGTATGAAAAGGATGAAGAAGGCTACCTGTTGATTGAAAACCACTGTCCCATCTGTACGGCCGCAAAATTATGCCAGGGCTTTTGCCGTGCGGAACTGAATACCTTCCGGAGCGTGCTCGGCGATGATGTGAAGGTAGAGCGTGTAAGCCATATCATTTCCGGTGCCCGAAGATGTGCGTACAGGATCTCTTAGTATTATATTGTTTCAGACAATTTATGATCAGGGAAACAGTATATTAGGGGATCAGGTAAGAGGCGACCCAAAGTATGATCTCATCATGGCAAATGAAGTATCCTTATTGCACGGGCTTTATGCTCCGGTACAACCTGCCATTCCGGCAGGAAATGAAGGTTCTGTGACCTATAACGAGTATTCGCCGGATACCCGGCTAAAAGATTTTATTTACTGTTACTGGCAACTTAAAACAAGCCGGCCGCTACACGAACCGTTCAGGTACCGGGTAGTATCAGATGGTTGCATCGACATCTTTTTTGAGCTCTGCAATTCTGAGGGTCCTTTTGTCATGGGCTTCTCCACCACCTATACCGAATTTCCCATCGGCCACTCTTTCTATTATGTCGGTATACGATTCCTGCCAATGGCATTTCCACAAATTTTCGGATTGAATATTTCTGAGCTGACCGATCGATTTGAACATCTAAATAGCGTTACACCGGAGATAGCCCGGTGTATTTCAACTGTGTTTGAAGACCTGCCTTCTCCCAAGCGGATATATCCGGCTCTTGATCAATTTTTTCTTAATCTGTTAAACAAAACAACCATTCAAACCGATGCACGAATCTGTAACGCGCTTTATCAGATCCTGCAAAAACGGGGCAATATACGGGTAGAAGAAGAGCTGGATATAGGGCTAAGCAACCGTCAGCTTCGCCGGCTATTTAAAAAATACGTTGGTACAACTCCCAAGATGTTCAGCAAGGTTGTGCGATTTCAGAACATCGTGAGGTATGCTGCATCCGGTAACAATCTAATAACTACTTCTTTCTCCTTTGACCCGGGCTATTATGATCAGGCGCACTTCATTAAAGAGTTCAAAACCTTTTATGGAGCTACTCCCGCTCAGGTGTTGTAGAGAGCGAATTCAGAATCCTGAATTCTGAATTCTGTGGTAAAGGCAAGAAGTCACCTAACTTCTAATACGGATTTTATCTCATTATGTCAGTACACATAATTGCCCCGGCCTTCAGCCCGGGGATAAGGCAAGGCTCTGAACCGGAAGGGCTTCAGCCCTTTACCCAATGCTGAAAGGGTTAAAGCCCTGTCTTTTTATAGTTTATGGTAATCCTCGGCTTAAAAGTCGGGGCAAGTTATACCGACATCAAGAAATGGAACCCGTATAATTACATAATTAACGTCACTTCGCGCTAAAAAATGGATTCTACAAGCTCTCCCCTTGAGGGGAGATGAACGAATGGGGTGTTCATAATTCGTTCTGAGGGGTGCCCCGGACGGAAGTTGCTGCCATGCGAACCCCCTCGCATTAGGTCGGGAACCACCAATCTAATGAGCTTCCCTCAAGGGGAGACTTCTTCTTATCTCTTACAATCTCGTTCCTTTAAACTCGCGTTATTTAACCATTCGCTTAGGACTTTGTCCGTTTTTTACAATCTTGCAAGCCTTGGTCTCCGTAGGTTTCTGCTTTAACCTTAAATCAAGATCATACGCATGAAACTTAATGCTGGAATTATCACACCCAAGCTGGAAGAAAGCAAAGCTTTCTACAGAGATATGCTCGGGTTCGGAGTAACCTTTGAAAACGATTTCTACCTTCTGATGCATACTCCCAACCGACAGGCGGAAATCAGTTTTTTGTTGCCAGATCATCCCTCACAGCAACCGCTCTTCCACAAAGCCTTCTCCGGGAAGGGAATATACCTGACCATAGAAGTGGACGACGCAGATAGTATATACCGGGAGCTGAAGGAAAAAGGCGCTGATATAATCATTGACTTGCGGGACGAGCCCTGGGGCGACCGCCATTTTGCCATTCAGGACCCCAACGGAGTGGCCATCGATATTGTACGGTACCAGCCGGTTGAAGAGCAATGAGATTAAGCACAGAGGTCTACACCACTAAGGTACAGGAAAGCAAGCAGTTTTACTGTACCTACTTTAATTTTGAAGTAAAACTGGAGCTGGAGGGGTTTGTTGTCTTACAGCATACCCGGAAACCAGAATATGAATTACTTTTCTGCGTACCCGATTCACCCTTTGTACAAGAAATATTCCACCCTTCATTTTGTGGTAAAGGCATCATCTTTCAAATGGAAGTTGAAGATGTTGAACAGGAATATAAAAGGGTTAAGGCTGCTAACCTCCCAATAACATTAGAGTTGAGTGAGGAGCCGGTGAACGGCAGGCATTTTACAGTCACCGATCCTAATGGAATTCACGTCGATATCGTCCAATATACATAGCCATGCCAACAAAAAAGCCTACTGATTATTTTGATGAAACCTTAGCCAAACGACTTGCCGAAAACATTGCAACTGTTTATGCTCATTTCGATCATGCATCTTTTGTGAACGCAGTAGCAACCAACTATACAGATAAAAGCCTGAAACAGCGGGTGGAACTGATTGCCGATCAGCTTCACTCCTTCCTGCCGGATGATTATCAAAGAGCAGTCAACATATTAATGGATATTCTCGGTCCTGAGAATGAAGAAGAGACCGGAATGTTTACTCGCTTTTATTGGGTCATGCCTGTCGCCAAATACGTGGAGAAATATGGGCTGGAGCATTTATCCGTATCCATGACCGCCATTGAAGAGATCACGAAGCGGAACACCGGAGAATACGCCATTCGCCCTTTCATCCGGACATACCCGGACCAAACGCTTGAGCAGATGAAACGCTGGGCGGTGTCTGAGAACTTTCACCTGCGCCGCCTGGCATCGGAAGGCTTGCGGCCTAAATTGCCCTGGGCTACAAAGCTCGATGTATTTACTGAAAACCCGCAGCCAGTATTTGATATTTTGAATCTGCTAAAAGAAGACCCTGTTCACTTTGTTAAAAAGTCGGTAGCCAATCATGTGACTGATTATTTAAAAGTGAATCCGGAGGCGGCTGCAGACCTCATTGAAGACTGGTCGGAATCTTCCAATGAGCACACCCGGTGGATTCTTCATTACGCTACCAGAAAACAGAGGAAGAAGTCTGGCTGAATACTATAATACGCAACTTGTACGGCAGCACTTATGCTTGGGTGTTAATGCTTAACCCTGACAGGGTTTGAAACCCTGTCAGGGTTAGATACGATTCTGAACCCAGAATTTTAATGGCGCGAGCGTCCGCTCGTGCCAGCCTCCGGGACACCCCTCAGGTTAAACTGAGAACAGTCAGTTTAACCATCTCCCCTCAAGGGGAGAGTTTTTTTATCTCGAATCCACGTTAACTCGTATCAGGAATTATATACATCCGTACTGATGAAGTATCGCAAGGTCAAACCTCCGGAGTATCTTAAAGATATCATCCGCTATTTCTGGGTATTGGAGACAAACGGCGAGGCGTCCGGCCCCAGAACGTTCAGGATTGTGGCGGACGGATGTCCGGGCCTGATCTATCAGTACGGTTCCCACAGGTTCACCTATCATGGACAGGAACCCTCCACCCTCCCCTCTTTATTCCTGTACGGCCAGGCAACCCGGCACGGGAATCTCTATTCAACGGGAGCAATCCGTGCCACCGGTGTTACCTTTCACCCTCACGTACTCAAACCCATGTTTGGGTTTGATGCGGATGAATGTACAAATGAGGTAACAGACCTGAACTTAATTGCGCCCGCCGTATCAGATACACTGGCCGGTGCCGACACACCGAAACAGCATGTAGAAGCGTTATCCTCATCCATAACCCAACTTATCCGGCAGCGCTACTCCGAAAATACCGCCATCCGATATAGTGTATCCACAATCGTAACATCACAGGGGGCGGTGCCTTTACACAAGCTTCATGCTTCACTTCAGCTATCGGAGCGGCAGTTTGAGCGCAGATTTAAGCAACACGTAGGCATCTCTCCCAAACTGTTTTCCAGGATTGCCCGCTTTCAGTCTGCCTTGCAACATATCCGCAGCAAAAGCTTCCAGACATTGACGGATGTCGCTTTTGGCAGAGACTATGCTGATCAACCCCACTTCATCAGGGAGTTCAGAGAATTCTCCGGCTTTACCCCTGGCCAATATCACTCACCGGACCGGGTGGTTATTGAAATCTGCCAGCCCTGAATAAACTTATCCATGTCGGTTTTATTCAATTCCCGGTGCCCTGGGACTGGTACCTTTGGTTGTGGTACGAAATCCAATTCATGATGCCATGTATATGGATAAGTATCCTACACAAACTACCATCTCAACAAAAAAGATAACTGGTAACTATGAAGCTTGTCATATTCGGAGCTACCGGCAGCATTGGTCGTGAACTTACAAAACAGGCCCTTTCAGGAGGCCATACCGTAACAGCCTTCTCCCGCAATCCGTCCAAACTTGATATAGATCATGAATATCTTGCCACTGTTCAGGGCGATGTGATGAATCCGGACGATGTCCGCAATGCTGTGCGGGGCCACGATGCTGTGTTATGTGCATTGGGCGCAGGGCGGCAAGGCGCCATTCGTTCGGAGGGGACTCTCAACGTCATCCAGGCTATGCAGCGGGAAGGCGTACGTCGCCTGGTCTGTCTACCCTTGGCATCGGAGAGAGCCGGGGTAATCTGAACTTTTTGTGGAAGTACATCATGTTCGGCTTTTTGCTTCGCAAAGCATTTGCCGACCATGTTCTCCAGGAGCAGTATATCCAACAGAGCGGCCTGGACTGGATCATAGTACGTCCCGGGGCATTTACAGATGGAGCACTGACAAAGTCTTACCGGCATGGGTTTGCTCCTTCTGATAAAACACTCGATCTGAAGGTTTCCCGGGCGGACGTGGCTCATTTTATGCTGGGGCGGTTGGAAGATGACAGATACTTGCATGAGGCCCCGGGAGTGTCGTACTAGTTTTGTCGGGGAGGCTATGAAAACATAAAGACTTTGAGGTATAAGGCTGGGAAGCCAGCTCACCATATCTCACAAAAGGATATCACTCCATCCGCTACAACTGGTCGAGAATACGCTTCAGGTCCCGGATAATGTCTTCGGCGTCTTCCAGGCCGACCGACATCCTGAAGATGCCGTCACCGGCATATTCCCGGTAGGAGGCCTCCTGTTCATCCGTCAGAAGGAAGGTGCTTTCCAGCATTTCATCCGTCGGCATATAGTAGATCAGGCTGTGTTGATGGCCGAGCGATACCGCGTACTGCACTACTTCCAGCTGCTCGGCCATCAGCTTTGCCGCCCGTTCTCCGTCCTGAACCTGAAACGTAAGCATTCCCGAGAAGTTATCCATCTGCTTCCGGGCCAGCTCATACTGCGGGTGGGAAGGAAGTCCGGGATAGATCACCTGGGTAACATTCGGGTGCTCTTCCAGCATCCCGGCCACTTCCAGAGCGTGCTCTTCATGTGCTTTCATCCGAATGGGAAAGGTAGACAGCCCCCGCATGATCATCCAGGCGTTAAAGGGACTGATGACTCCTCCCGTTTTAATCAGAATCTTTCTGCGGATCTGTTCCATATCCTCCTTGCTGCCCAGGATGGCCCCGCCCATGGCGTCGCCATGCCCGTTGATATACTTTGTGAGGGAATGAACCACGTAATCCACACCCAGTTCAGCCGGACGGGTAGCCGCCGGGGTGGCAAAGGTGCTGTCGACTGCTACACGGGCCTTCACTTTCCGTGCTTCTTTCACCACGAGCTCCAGGTCGGTAAGACGAAGTATGGGGTTGGCGGGCGTTTCTGTATATACCAACCGGGTCTCTTCCGTCAGTGCTTCTCTCAGCTGATCTGCATCGGTCATGTTCACTTTGACGACGTCAATATCCAAATCAGGAAAGAGCTCATTGGTAACCTCAGAGACAGCTGCATAGCAGACGTCGCTTATAACCAGCCGGTCGCCTGCCTTCAGCTCATAAAGAAACAGACCGGCTACAGCTGCCATCCCGCTTGCAAACACCACACACGCTTCGGCCTGCTCCAGGCCGGCCAGTTTTACTTCGAGCTGTTGAATGGTGGGATTTCCCCACCGGGTATAGAAAAACGGGATATCCTCCTGCTGCTGACCTTCGATGGAGTAAGAAGCGCCGTAATCGGCCCTGAAGCTCGTAGAGAGCACCATATCCGGTGCAACCGATTGGTAGGAAAGGTTACCGGCTTCACCTGCAAGGATAGAGCGTGTAGATAATCCTAAACCTGTGTGTTTGGACATGGTGCTGAGAAAAGGTTTGGTTACAAATTTATTCTCTGAAGAGAATGAGTATTTGGTTTGACCATCTTAACTCTTTTGTGGCTAATACAGTTCATAAAATTATTTTCCCGAGGACTCAGAGTCAGTACCCAGCCTAACTAAAAGTCCTTCAAGTACGGCTGATGAGGCCGGAAGTATAGGCCTGTTGTCTGTAAGACGGCACCTGCAGGATGTGGCGGGCGCAACGAGGTCTAATTAGCGGACTAAAACACATAGGTAATCCAAATTGCCGGTTCAAACATTCATACGTAATTCCGGATGCTGGTTCACCCCTAAATCCCCTAAAGGGGACTTCCGGCTTCCCCCTTTAGGGGGACCGAGGGGGTAAACGGGCTGATGGCTCATAACCGGCAAC
>CALJMB010000280.1 GCA_937982515.1 uncultured Balneolaceae bacterium | reverse complement strand
GGGCGCAGATACCTGATGTACAACAGCGATATCCAGATCGGAGTGGCCCGTCCGGATGAGCCTATGAGCTATTTCTACAAAAACGGGGAGCACGACGAGCTGTTATTCATCCACGAAGGGGAGGGGTATGTGCAAACCGTGTTCGGCAGGCTGGATTTTGGGTACGGAGATTACATCTTCATCCCCCGGGGAACCATATACCAGATGGTATTTGAAACGGAAAAGAACCGCATGCTCGTGATTGATTCTACCGGCCCTGTAGATGTACCCGACCGGTATCTCTCCGAAAAAGGACAGTTTTTGGAGAACAGTCCGTATTGTGAACGCGATATACGCCGCCCTGAGGCGCAACTATTTTTCGACGAAAAGGGAGAGTTTGAGGTGAAAATAAAAAAACAGGGGCGCATCACCTCCTACTGGTATGAACACCACCCGTTCGATGTGGTAGGGTGGGACGGCTACCTGTACCCGTGGATTTTTAACATCAGGGACTTTGAACCCATAACAGGGCGTGTGCACCAACCGCCGCCCGTGCATCAGACCTTTAAGGGACGTAATTATGTGGTTTGTTCTTTTTGCCCACGTAAGTTTGACTATCACCCCCTGTCCATACCCGCACCGTACACCCACTCCAATGTAGATTCTGATGAGGTGCTCTATTACGTGGAAGGAGACTTTATGAGCCGCAAAGGTGTGGAGTTCGCCAGCATCACCCATCATCCCGGCGGTATTCCGCACGGCCCGCATCCCGGTAAATATGAAGGCAGCATTGGTATGGAGAAGACCGACGAGTATGCCGTGATGATCGATACCTTCCACCCGCTGTATCTTACCACTGAAGCGGCTAAGCTGGATGACGGCAGCTATCCTTACTCATGGATGGAGAAAGAAGAGAAAGCTCTGGAAACGGAAGAAGAGGTAATTCGGAAATGACCGGGATTGAAAATATCCCGGAACAGCGGGCTTCAATCTGAAGGAATGTTATAATCAGCAGTGATAGAAGAAAGAATTATGGTGATTATGTTATTAAACCAAAACAGGCCCTGTCATGGCAGATTCAAAGACAATTAAAAGAGCATATGAGCGGAATAAAAAACTACTCTCCATAAAACCGTCTAAAGGCCAGTACACAACTACGACACGTGTGCGACTATATGACGGGACGAGCTGTGAAATTGAACATGGCCCCTGGAAATTCACAGCAGACGTAGGAAAGACCGAGGGAGGCAACGATGCCGGTCCCGGACCCAGTGTTCTGGAACGGGCAGCTTTGGGTAGCTGCCTTGCGATCGGCTATGCAAAATATGCCGCTGTTTTGGGTGTTCCCATCGATGACCTGAAAGTGGAAGTCGAGGCCGATGTGGATGCACGGGGAACTTTTGGAATTGGCGGTGTAGCGCCGGGTTATAAAGGCATGCGCTACAGAGTAACTATTGAAAGCGCAGCTCCGGAAGAAGCAATCCGGAAGGTTATTGATGAGGCCGATGCTCACAGCCCGGTCTTGTATAACATGATCCATCCCGTCGGCATTGAGCGGGAAATAAATATACTGTCGGTTGAAGAGACGAAATTGAACAGCTGAGCTTCTCTGGCAAGCACTTATTTTGGGCTACTTAACGATGCTAAGACTATGGAACCACGACTGCAACGACGCGTGCAACGCTACGGCTGGGATAAGGCCGCTGAATATTATGAGGATTCGTGGAAGCAGCAGCTCAAACCCGCACAAGATAAGCTTCTGGAGATGGCGGCACTAAAACAGGGAGAAAAGGTAATAGAAACCGCCTGCGGTACGGGATTGGTTACCTTGCGGGCAGCAGAGGCTGTTGGGCCTGGTGGACAGGTTGTTGCCACTGATATTTCTGATGGCATGATAGCATGGGCTAAGTCTTTAGCCGCCGAACAGAATGCTGGAAATGTTACTTTTTACCAGATGGATGCCGAAGCTCTCGAGCTAGAAGATGAGTCCTTTGATGTGGGGCTGTGTGGGCTGGGTCTGATGTATGTGCCCGACCCTGTCGGGGCTTTAAAGGAAATGCACCGGGTGCTCATAAATGGCGGAAGAGCCCTTGTGGCGATCTGGGGGGAACGTAAGAACTGTGGTTGGGCTGAAATATTTCCGATTGTGGACAAGCGGGTTGCATCGGATGTCTGTCCGCTCTTTTTTCAGCAGGGAACAGGTAATACGCTGAAGTTCTCGTTTCAGGAGGCCGGATTTAAAGACACTATTACAGAGCGGATATCGGTTACTCTTTCTTATCCTGATCCTGAGGCAGTTGTCATGGCAGCCTTTGCAGGCGGACCGGTAGCGTTGGCCTATCGTAAGTTTAATGACAGAACGAGAGAGGAGGCACACAGAGAGTATCTGGATTCCATAGCCGCATACCGGAAAGGACCGGGCTATGAAATTCCCGGTGAGTTTGTCATCGCTAAAGGAATTAAATAAAGAACAATCAATCCTCTCTCGTCATGGGTACAAACCGTACGGGAAGCAGTTTTTCAGTCTGAATGTTTCCGTCTCCGGTTTTGGTAACTTTGATTAGTTCCTGTACAGTGCCCGGCGCGCCTTCAGGCATGATCATAATGCCGTCGGGTTTGAGCTGTCTGATCAGTGCAGGGGGGATCTCTTCCGCCGCTGCGGTAAGAATAATGGCGTCAAAAGGAGCATGTTCTTCCCATCCTTTGTAGCCGTCGCCTATTTTGGTTTTAATGGTTTTGTATCCAAGTTCTTTAAACCGGGCCCGGGCTATTTTACCCAGTTCTTCTACAATTTCTATGGTATAAACGCGGGGAGTAATTTCGGAGAGCACGGCAGCCTGATAACCGCTTCCGGTACCTATCTCCAGAACTTTCTCGCCGGCTTTAAGATTCAGAGCCTGGGTCATGTAAGCTACAATATAGGGCTGAGATATGGTCTGCCCGTTGCCTATAGGCAGCGGCCTGTTCTGATAGGCAAAAAGCCGGAGGGGATCAGGCACAAACAGATGGCGGGGTACGTGCCGCATGGCCTCAAGAGTCGTTTCATCGGTGATGCCGCCGGCCTTTATCCCTTTTTCTACCATGCGGTAGCGCTCTTTCTTTCGTTCATCGAAGCGGGGGCGGGGCCATTCCAGTGTATCGTTGCGGATCTCTGATAAAGACAATGTCGGAGGGGAAGAAACATGAGCCAGGAGGTCTTTATCCAACTGCAAAAATGGTGATAATAAAACCATTCCTGTAAGGGAACATAGCTTTTTTAATGACATATGCATAGAAACAGAGGTTATTTTGAGCCTGGTTTTATGCCACTAAAACACGAAGGCACAAAACAGGGATTTTTTACCGGCGCGACACCAGTGCTGTGTTAACAATATCCTGTTGTTTTTGATAGAACGCGGATACTGCGGATAGGGTTGGTCTTCGCAGATCATGATAGTCCCGGCATCCTCGGTGCGTATCCGCTCCATCCGCGTTCCCCTTTATGCGAGCGTTGAGTATGGACACGGCGCTCGTTTATTAAACAACAGGAGCGTTGTATTAATTCAACAGAACATATCTTCGGGATTTTACAGTTCACATGGAAATATATCACGAGAGCCCAAGGTTATGACTTTTACAGAATTGAGAGAAAAAATAGAACACGCCCGGAGCCTGGGCCACGATGTATTGCCTGCGTTGCCTGTGAGGGACTTTCCACAGCTTATCAGGCGGAGGATGCCATCTCATCAGCCGTATCTGATCTATACAGATGGAGACGATAACCGGATTGAGCTGTCGTATAATGAGTTCTGTGGAAAAGTGTATGAGGTAGCCCGTTTTTTGCAGCATCGGGGACTGAGAAATGGAGACCATATCGCCACGGTGTCTCATAATCATTGGCATACGGTTATTCAGTATTTTGCGGCCTGGCTGCTGGGGCTGGTGGTTGTACCGGTTAGCCTGGCCGAAGATGACGAAAGAATTGCCTTTATACTGGAAAAAGGCATGATAGAGCTGGCATTCATCCGGATAGACTATCGGGACAGGCTTAGCGCTATTATAAAGAGATATGATCAGCTGAAAAATATAGAAATGATTCTATGTGAAGAGTCTCCGGACAACTACTGTAAGAAAGAGGGCCAATTAAAGCTGGCAGAAGAGAGCCTGGCAGAATCGGAAGCTTTAATTGTGTTTACCTCAGGTACCACGGGAACACCTAAAGGCGTTGTACTTAGCCAGCGTAACTTGTTAGAAGATGCCCGTTCCATTGCCGGCTGGCACGGTATTAGTACGGAAACACGCATGATGTGCGTACTGCCCATTCACCATGTCAATGGAACGGTTGTAACCCTGGTCACGCCGTTCTTTACAGGTGGTTCCACGGTCCTGAATCGGAAGTTCCGGGTTGAGCGCTTTTTTCCTGTGATTGAAGAAGAGGGTGTACACATCGTAAGCGTGGTGCCTACCATCCTACAGTTTTTAAACGCTTTCTATGATGGAAAAAGAGATCCCGGGTCTGCGGTGCTGAGGCATATTATCTGCGGAGCAGGCCCGCTGACCGTACATACAGCCGAGACATTCGAAGGGATGTTCGATATACCCATTATCCATGGATACGGACTTTCAGAAACGACCTGCTATTCCTGTTTTGTTCCTGTAGGTATGGGCCGGGCTGAGCACGGGAAGTGGCGCAGCGGATACGGTTATCCAAGCATTGGTGTTCCCATTCCCGCTAATGAGATGGGAATTCACGATTCCGGCGGAAATCCCCTGGGAGAGCATGAACGTGGCGAGATTGTCATACGGGGAGTCAATGTGATGATGGGGTATCATAACAACAGGAAAGCCAACGAGGATGCATTCAGGCACGGCTGGTTCCGAAGTGGCGATGAAGGCTTTTATATCAATGATGAGAAGGGGAGGCCTTACTTTTTTATCACCGGACGGCTTAAAGAACTGATCATACGGGGAGGGGTAAATATGGCGCCTCTGGAGATTGATGAGGTTATCAGCCAGGCGCCGGGAGTGAAAGCAGGTATTGCCGTAGGTTTTGAAAATATCTGGTATGGAGAAGAGGTCGGGGCATTTGTACAGCTTGAAGAGGGCTGGAAACAAGATGAAAGCGCCATCCTGGAGCATTGCCGTACCTGCCTGCCTTTTTCCATGGCCCCGAAAGTTGTGGTATTCGGAGATGAGATACCCGTCACTTCGACAGGAAAATATCAACGGCACAAATTAGCCCCTTTATTTGAAGGATGGCGGGGAGTACAGTTCAGAGAGGCGCCAAAAAGCAGAAATAAACAAAAAGTTGAATGATTCGGGGATAGTGATTAGAATATCGGGGAGGTTGACATTCACAGACCGAATGTGCGTACATCCTCATAAGCAAAGTAATACTTCTACAAAATATGTGTACTACAGGCACCATGCATCCCCTAAATGAATTTCGGGTATACTAAAAACGGTTAAATACTTCGTTGTTTTAAAGCGCCTTACAGATATGACGGCCGTTTTATATCATCTAAAACTAACGCAGGAGGCTAAAATGAATAATTCACTGCTGAACCTGGAGCTCTTTACGCAAGTTCAATCAGATTTTGAAGCCCGTCAATACAGGATATTAGCTATTTTAAAGCATATTGGAGAAGATTTTCAGCATAATAAAATTTATCCCCATTTAAGCAGCCTCATAGAACTACACCAGACACTTACCGAAGTAAAAAGCAGGCTACAGGATCTGCGCAACGAATTTCCCAAACGAATAAAGAAGATCGATTTTGTAAATCAGGAAATAGAACATGAGGTTGTTTTTGTAGATGGTTCGGATCTGAATAAAGTTGAAGAACTAATCGAGTGGGCGCTTCCCTACATTAAAGGGAAAATAGAAGAGGGCAAAACTATATATGAGTTTGTAAATGATGAAATTAAGCTCGAGGAAGTCGGAATAGTGCCCAGTTACACCGATGAAGGATACTTTTTTGTGCCAGACAATGAAGAATCTAACCTGTTGCTGTTCCAGTATGAAGTGTCTCTCTTCGAGAGTGCCCGCGACAACTATCGCTCCCTGAAGACCCAGCTTTTAAAAGCCTTGAACCAGGGTAGCGTACAGTCTTCGCCTAATTCTATTAAACTGGATTTAATTAATGAGTACAAAGATTTGCCTAATCCGGCAACGTACTCTTTCCAGACAGAGCTTTATTTTCCATTTAATGAGACCATATTTCCGGTAGTAAAGCGCAAGTTGTTACAGCAACTGTATAATTAGTAGAGAGTCGAAAGTCGAAAGTCTTAAGGGGAGTATTCGCACATAGCAGATTTCTACTTTCTACTTTCTACTTTCTACTTTCTACTTTCTACTTTCTACTTTCTA
>CALJMB010000279.1 GCA_937982515.1 uncultured Balneolaceae bacterium | reverse complement strand
ACCTGGATGAGATAAAAAAGCGTCTGGAAAGTGTTGATAAAGTTAATTCACTGCACCATACCCACATCTGGTCGCTGGAAGGAGAACATAATGTGTTTACCACTCATGTTGTTTTGAATGAGATTGATACTTTCAACGATATTCTGGAGGTAAAACGGAGAATTAAAGAGATATTGAAGGAGTACGAATTTTCACATTTTACGGTTGAAGTAGAGTTGAATAAAGAAACCTGTTCTTTGCGATAATCTTAAATCTAAAATTCATATGTCCAATAAAGAAACAGAAGAACTGCACATTAAAAACATGGTTTGTCCCCGGTGCGTACTGGTGGTCCGGGATACACTGGAGAATCTGGGCCTTACGGTACACTCGGTGGAATTGGGCCGGGCTGTCGTGGAAAAACCTTCCCCGGTATCTCATGAAACGGTAAACAATGAGCTAAAGAAGTACGGATTTGAACTATTGGAAGGAAGGAGCCAGCGGCTTATCGAACAGATAAAAACTCTTCTTATTCATTATGTGCAGGAATTGGAAGATGCGGAGGATATCCCCAAGATATCTGAATATTTGACCAGGCATATGAATCAGAACTACCCGTCGCTGAGCTCAGAATTTTCCCGTACCGAAGACATCACCATAGAAAAGTACCTGATTCATCTGAAAATTGAACGTGTTAAGGAGTTGCTGTCATACGGAGAGTTGACGCTAAGCGAAATTGCATACAAACTGAACTACAGCAGTGTAGCCTACCTCTCCAACCAGTTTAAACAAATTACAGGAATGTCCGTCACCGATTATAAGAAAGCCCGTGACTCCTTCCGTCAGCCTTTAGACGGAATAGAATAACGCGTTTAGTGGTTGGTTCTGTCCCCCTTTGAAGGGGGTTAGGGGGATGACCGGGAAAGATGATAAATTTTTTCAGTATGTATGTTCGATTTATCTTCCCCCGGCAGGTCATCCCCCTGCTCTCTGCGTTCGCTTTCCCCCTTCAAAGGGGGACTGTATCGTGCCAATTCTTCATCAATCGCTAAACGCGTAGCGTAATAGAACACAGATGACGCGGATGGTATGGATATTCACTGATACAAAAATATTCTCTTATTCTCTGCGTCAATTCGCTGAATCCGTGTCATCCGCGTTCTATTCCCCCCGCCTCCCAAAATTTTATAACAAACAGATAAAATTGTGTAACGCAAGGAACCCTGCCCACCTGTAAATTTGTACCGTGAAACAAACAGAACCCCTAGTTAAAAATTGAGCATTATCATGGAATCAGCATATGAAGTTACATTAAAAGTGTCCGGCATGAGCTGTAGCGGATGCGCAAATACAGTAGAAAAAGCGATCTCAGATCTTGAAGGAGTTCACCAGGTTACGGTGGATCTGGAGGAAGGCGAAGTTACCACGATGTATGAAGACGGCAAGGTAACCATCGAAGACATTGAAGAGGCTGTTAAGTCTTCCGGCTATATCTTTGAAGGCGTGAAGGAACGGAACTAAGACTGGATTACGCCCATCCGGACGCTGGGCTTGCGGTCGGATGGGTAAAGATTGAAAAAAGGTGGCTTGTGGAGACGTATCACCCGCCCGACGGCAAAAATCAGCCGTCAGACGGGATATAATCTCCGTCCTCCCGACAGTGGTCGGGACTTGAGATCCCGGGACTTCGGCACCAGATAGAATTTGAAACTATAAAACCAATACATGAAACAGCAAACAACAGCAACCAAACAGAAGAAAACCCTGCAGATCGAAGGAATGCACTGTGCCAGCTGTGTGGCTGCAGTGGAAAAATCCCTGAACCAGGTAAACGGCGTGGAGGAAGCGTCGGTGAACCTGGCCACAGAGTCGGCTTCGGTGTTTTATAATTCAGATACTGTTACCGGAGGAGATCTGAAAAAGGCCGTGGAAGATGCCGGCTATTCAGTGATTGAGCCCGACCTCGTCAGCCAGACCCTGAAAGTAGAAGGAATGCATTGCGCCGGCTGTGTTAATACTGTTGAGGACCGGCTGATGCGCCTGGAGGGCGTTCAGGAAGCCAATGTAAATCTGGCTACGGAATCGGTGAAGGTAACGTATACCGGAAACCTCACCCTCGATGATTTTGAGCAGGCCGTGGAGAACGCGGGGTACAAACTGCTGCGGGATGAATCGGATACGGGGCAGGCCCGGGCCGAAAGTCACCGGCAGCGTTCGCAACATAAGCTGGATAAGGCGAAATCAAACATGCGGTGGGCGTGGGCGCTGACCATCCCTCTCATGGTATGGATGCTTCCCCACATGCTTTGGGATTACGCCTTCCTGGGCATGACCGGTATGGAGATCGGGATGATTCTGCTCTCGGGTATCGTCATTTTTGTACCGGGATGGGAAACGGTTCGCAGTGCGTGGAAATCTGCCAAAAACGGCACGCCCAACATGGATGTGCTTATAGCTATGGGTTCGCTGGCCGCGCTTTCAACGGGTGTGGTGGCATTGCTTCATCAGTTTGGCCTGGCGCCCGCCTTTCACAGCTTCGCGGGAGTGGCCGGGATGATCATGGCCTTCCACTTAACCGGAAGATATATCGAAACGAAGGCCAAAGGACGCGCTTCGGAGGCTATTCAAAAACTCCTGACGCTGGAAGCCAAGGAGGCCGTTGTTGAGAGGCATGGTGAGGAGATCAGCATTCCGGTTCAGGAATTGCAGATTGGCGATATCATGGTAGTTCGTCCGGGGGAGAAAATCCCTACAGACGGGGAAGTGATCAGCGGTGAAAGCAGCGTGGATGAATCGATCGCCACCGGTGAATCTATGCCGGTATCGAAGAGCAGGGGGGATGAAGTGATCGGCGCCACACTGAATAAAAACGGCATGCTGAAAGTTAAAGCAGGTAAAGTGGGCAAAGATACCTTCTTAAGCCAGGTGATAAAAATGGTCGAAGAAGCGCAGGGCTCTAAAGTGCCTATTCAGGAATTCGCGGATCGTATCACGGCGGTGTTTGTGCCGGTAGT
>CALJMB010000278.1 GCA_937982515.1 uncultured Balneolaceae bacterium | reverse complement strand
GTACAAGGATGCCTGGCATAAAAACTTTTTGTGTGTTTGTGTTTTCGTGGCTGCTAATTCGTCGATTGTCTTAAGAAGGAAATAAATTCGGCTATGGCGAGTCCGCGGTGACTGATCCTGTTTTTTTCCTCCTGGTCCAGCTCGGCGAACGTCTGGCTGTAGCCATCCGGCTGAAAGACGGGATCATAGCCAAATCCTTTGTCACCTCTCGGAGTATCTGTAATGGCTCCCCGGCAGACGCCTTGCATGGTATGTTCCCCCTCGCCTGAAACGAAGGCGATAACGGTGCGGAATTGTGCTCTTCGTTCGCCGGCTGTAACTGCATTCAGTTCCTCCAACAGCTTTTCTACATTCTCGCCATATGTGGCGTTTTCTCCTGCATACCGGGCCGAATACACACCGGGACGGCCGTTCAGTGCATCCACCTCCAGTCCTGTATCGTCTGCCAGGGCAGGGAAACCGGTCTGCCCGTACACGTACCGGGCCTTTTTCAGGGCATTGCCTTCCAGCGTGGGCTGGTCTTCTTCTACTTCCTGCAGTGCCTCAAAATCAAGTGCCGACTTCAGTTCAACTCCCAGTTCTCCGAGTATCGCCCTGAGTTCTTCAATTTTGTGTTTATTGCGGGAAGCTAAAACAATGGTGGTCATGTTATGAGTTATTAAAGTACCCTATTGAGTGGTCAAGCAACCTGTTGAATGTAGTGTATGGCTAGTGGTTTGTTACTGCACCTGCAACGGACAACAGACCACATACCACAAACTATCCCCGGATTAAAATCAGCGAAATCGATACATCAGCTTAATCTGCAATCCAGGGCTCATGTTTCGGAATCAAGCTGAGGTCGCGGAATTCAGTATATCTTTTGGCTATTGCATCCTGGCTGAGGCTGCGCAGGCGTTCCGTCCCAAACTTTTCTACGCAGAAGCTGGCCATCACTGAGCCGAGAGTAACGGCTCTGCGCAGGTTGGTGGTGGAAAGATCGTCGGTATGAGCGAGCCATCCTACAAGTCCGCCCATGAACGTATCCCCGGCGCCGGTGGGATCAAATATGTCTACTACGGGATATGCCGGCACCGAAAACATCTCACCGTTGGCAAAAAGCAGAGCGCCGTGCTCACCCTTTTTGATTATCAGGCTTTCAGGCCCCATATCCTGAATCAGGGCCGCAGCTTTAATCAGATTGGGTTCACCGGATAGCTCCCGGGCTTCCGAATCGTTAATTACCAGCATATCTACCCGTTTCAGGGTCTTCTTCAGGTCGTCCGGCGTGCCGTCGATCCAGAAGTTCATGGTATCCATCAGTACAAACCCGGGATTAGTCACCTGATCAAGTACCTTGCCCTGCAAATCCGGCTGGATATTGCCCAGCGAGATGTAGCGCGCGTTCCGGTAGGCCTCCGGGATGACGGGGTTGAAGTGCTCAAAGACATTCAGTTGGGTATCCAGGGTGTCGCGTTTGTTCAGATCGTAGTGGTATTTCCCTTTCCAGAAAAAGGTTTTTCCGGAGTTGTCTACCTGTAAACCCTCCAGATTTATGTTCCGGCTGCGAAGCAGTTCCATATCTTCGGCGGCGAAGTCATTGCCTACTACCCCCACCAGATTTACAGAGTTAATAAAATAGCTGGCTGCCAACGATATATAAGTGGCCGATCCGCCCAGCGTGCGGTCTACTTTTCCAAAAGGGGTTTCCAGGCCGTCGTAAGCGACGGATCCCACAACAAGCATACTCATAAGCAAGAATAAGTTTGGGTTTTCTTTAAACGCGCGGTAAAGTACGGAGTAATATGGGCTGAATAAAGGAGGATTTGCGGCATCTATTAAGAGTTTGCCGGATTGAAGAGTTTTAGTGGCCCGCTTTCAGCCTTCAGTTGTCAGTCGTCAAGCATAGGAATAACCTGTATCTTGTCTCTTTATTTTTACAACTTCCGGTTTCTCATACGCTAACTTGTTCGCATTTACTCTATCCATGCATTCTTTTATCGATTTTTTAAAGTACCGCCTCAAACAGAACCTGCCGGGACAGGACGCGCAGCTTAAGATGGCGCCGGAACCGATTTCCGGCGAACCTTTACGTGATATTGACGCTCCGCCGCATGCCACGGCCAGCAGCGTGCTGATTCTTCTGTTTCCCGATAAAAAGAACGAGTTGGAGTTGGTGCTGACTCTGCGCAGTAAAAACATCGGGCACGGCGGACAGATCAGCTTCCCCGGCGGCCGCGCGGATGAAGGAGAATCGCCAGCCGATACCGCTCTCCGTGAAACGTATGAAGAAATAGGAGTTCCACCGGAAGGAATAATTATTGTGGGGACTCTGAGTAATCTGTACGTCAGCCGGTCGAATAACTTTGTGACCCCGGTAGTGGGATATATGGATGCCTTTCCGGAGCTTAAACTCAATCCCGCTGAGGTGGAAGAGGCCTTTACTATAAAACTGGAATCTCTGGTGGCGAAAAAGAACCTTATGGTGGAAAACTGGAAATTGATGGAACGCACATTCAGGGTGCCTTATTGGGATGTGCACCGCGTGCCGCTGTGGGGAGCAACTGCGATGATACTGAGTGAGTTCCTGGAGATATATCGGGAGTTTAAGTCACAAAACTCGAATCGTTAAGAGTATAAGGTATAGGGTATAGGGTATATGGTTTGTTACGAGCCTTATCCACCCTTATACCTTATACCTTATACCCTATACCAGAAGCCCTGCTGCTTCTTTTCCGACCTGCATACCGATGGCAATGCCCATACCGCTGAGGCCGGCAGCTACGACTCTGGTTGAATCCAGGCGTTTTATTATCGGTGTTTTGGTACTTGTAAATCCCATGATTCCCGACCACTCGTAGTCGATATTCCAGCCCGAAGGCAATTGCAGCACCTCATCCACAAAGGCGCACAAGTGTTTTTTTATAACAGGGTTTACTCCAAACTGATTGGTTGCCTCCTCTTCCCTGGCCCTATTCCGGGCCCCGCCTATCAGCAGCCGGTTGCCGAGGTTGCGGAAGTAGATATACCCCCGGTCGTGATGAAACGTGCCTTTCCACGGCAGCTCCTGTTGTTCGTTGGTTACCATTACAAGTCCGCGTCCGGGCTGAATGGCCACATCGGGCAGCAGCTGTGGTGTGAACCCGTTAGTGGCAACCAGCAGCTGTTCGCATACAAGTTCCATACCGTTGACCAGCCTGAGCGGCCCTTCTGCCGAGACCTCCGCCACCGGGCTGTTCCATCTGATATCCACGCCTTCCCTTATCGTCAATTCTGCCAATGCCTGCATCATTCTGCCCGGATGCAGCATCCCTTCGAGTCTGTTGCTTATAACCGGGTACCCGTTCAGATGCGTCTGCTCATACACGTCCTTCTCTCCGGTCAGCTCTTTCAGCCAGCTGTTGAATAACGGAATGAATTCGGATACCTCGTTAAACTTCTCTTCCGATGTAAACAGCTCGTAACCACCGCTGGGTTCATAACGGATAATCTCATCTCCCAGCGTAGCGCGCAGCAGCTGCAATCCCCGATACCGCCTATCTATCCGTTCTTTTATTCCCTCTGCGGATTCCATCTCCATATCCGCTACATGCTCGCCAATCGAACCGATACAGGCAAAGCCGGCGTTTCGGGTACTGGCTCCTTCGGGGAGAAAACCTTTGTCGAGCACCAGCACGCGGGCCCCGGGACGGCTGCGCTTATAAAAAAGAGCCGACGAAAGCCCTACGATTCCGGCACCCGTTACGATAAGATCCCATGGCTGCAGGAATGCATCTTTTTCCCA
>CALJMB010000277.1 GCA_937982515.1 uncultured Balneolaceae bacterium | reverse complement strand
TTAACTGGCAATTAGAATTAATTTAAGAGTATAAATGTAAACTGCAAGCTTATTTTATGGAAGTTCAAGCTGGTTTCTAACCACCATTAACAGATTGCTTACAATATGAAGATCTTTGAAACGAAGGGCATTTAATCAGAGCTAACCAGTTCGCTCCGTTTAAAAAAGGGAATTCCCACCCGTTTTATATGATCAATAAATCCTCTGTTCTCTAATTGGTTAAAATCAACAAGATCCACGTTATAGGGCAGGTTGCTGTCTTCAAAATCGCTTTTAAGCTTAGCCAGCTTTTTTGCAGATACTCCCTCATTCATGATAGCCAGGTCTATGTCACTACCCGGCCTGTAGTTTCCCTTGGCCCGGCTCCCGAACAGGTATACCATTTTTACTTCAGGATAGCCTTCAAAAATAAACCAAATGGCAGCCATGTCTCTTTGAGTAAGTCCATATGTGTTTCTTTTTTTCTCCGTCATTGTCTTGACTTTTTTATGCGGATGCGCCTTCTGAGGTATAAAAACGATACAGCTTTTCCAGCGCGGGATAGATCTCTTTTCTTAACTGTTGTTCATAGCGCTCGAACTTCTCCTCATTGTAGTCGTGGGATAACTCATTACGTATATTAAGGCCGTCAATAAGTTCCTGGGCATAATCGATAAATCCACTTTGTTGCGCCAGGCGGAAGGTGTCTTTAGGGGCCGGTTTAAAATCAAATCCTTTATGCTCCAGATAATCTTTCATTACTTTCCATGCCAGATCGATAGTAAACTCAAAACGTTGAATGAGTCCGTTTCTCTCCAGGTCGTTTAGTTTTTTCATTTCCATCGCCTCTTTCAGACGCAGAAAAGCTTTTTCATAATTCCGTGCCCGCTGTATCCAGCGGATATCTTTGTTCACCATTAGATTATACAACGTTGAAGAAACTTTCTTCAACGTTGCTCATTCGCTTTCTTTTATTCAATTGGATTTTCATACGTTCGCGATCAACAAACAGGAAGCCGTGTTTTCCCAATTTCATCTACTCTACCCGGGCCTGCAGTCTCCTTTCTCCGGCCTCTCTTTATTTTTACCAGAAGGAGGGAGAATCAAAAAACTCTCCGGGCGTTTGGCCTGTAAATGCCTTAAAGTCTTTTATAAAATGAGACTGGTCGAAATAACCCGCTGAATAAGCTGTTTCTGTCAGGCTTTGCCCGGGCTGATGATTTTCAATCACATTGCGCATCCTGACGATGCCGGCAAACTGCTTGGGAGAGCTCCCCGTCAACCGGCGGAATTTCTTTTCAAAGGGATCTCTGCTTATGGGCAGTTCTGTGATCAGATCTTTTATCTTAATACGACCACGCGTGGCTTTCATTTTTTGGATGCTCTCAAAGACAGCCGGATCCGGCTCAGGGTTCCTGTATTGTAAACGGAGGAACCGCTCAACCACAGCCATACGCTGATGCATATTCAGGGCTCCGGCAAGCTGCTGCTCCACTTCACTTACTACAGAATGGGGAATCAGGCTGTCGAGGGGAATATGCAGGCCGAACAGTTCATGAAATGGAATACGGAAGAAAGCAGAGGCGCCTGCTTCTTTGAATATGACAAGCAGCGCGGCCGACTGTTTTGAATAGGTGATAAGGCGGGGAGAGGCTCTCAGGCCGGTAACAACAGACTCCGGGAGTTCATATGCTTTACCAGCCGCTTTTTCCTGAACCGTTATTGCGCCTCTCAGCCGAAAGGCCAAGACCAGAGAGGTATCGGGCAGAATCTGATTTACCGTGCCGTTTTCGCTCTCTATTACAAGAAACGTCTTAACATAGGGTTTCAGGATGCCGGATGGAGGGTAGTGTTTGAGATTCATCATAATAATGTTCTGCACCGAGGCAGCCGTTCCTATTTACTATGAGTTCAATATAAGAAAAAGGCTCCACGGTCTCCTCCGTCAGCAGTCGGCGGAGAGGGAGTGTGGTGGAGTAGGTACCCGGCCCGGATCCGCAAAGTTTCTAAAAACTTTGCGGATCTATATCCAGCGCTGTCCCCGATGACCCGCAGGGCTGTTACATTCTGTATTCGGTCCGGCCGAAACCTGTCAGGTTTGTCTTAGAATAGGATCTATTTGCTCATATATAAGAGAAACCTGACAGGTTTTGACTCGGCAATCGAAAGAACGTAACAGCCCTGCCCTATGCCCCCGATGTGGGAAGCCTCGGTACGCGTTTAGCGGTTGAGATCTTTTAGGGGAATGTCTCCTTTGAAGCCTCCTGTTTTTGCTTTATCCTTTATGCAGCAGCACGCAACCGCCCGGCTAAAGCAAGAGAGTCTGTGAATTCAGAATTTGAGAAACTCTTTGAGGCTCTTCATAAAGGGCGCTTTCTGGTCCTCGAATGCCACATGTCCGGCAAATGGAATATTCAGAAGCTTTGAGCCCGGAACCAGTTCAGACAGCCCGGCAGCCGCCTTTGCGGGAAAAAGGTGATCTTCATCGCCCCTCACAATCAGCAGGGGACAGGCTATCTTCTCTACAGTTTCATTCGGATAGCCCGATGGACCCGCATCCAGCCACATGCCTTTGACTGCTTCTGTGAAAGCTTCGAAATCAGGCTCAGGGTTCAGCCTCTGGTATGCAGCGTACGACTCTGGAAATTTCTGTTTCAAGCTTTCCGGCGTTATGTTCAGAAACAGCTCCCTGACCGGCTCTGTATTTTTGTAATGCCAGTCGGCTCCGATCGTAACCAGCTTTTCTATATTCAGCGAACTTTGGGCCGCCAGCCGGTAGGCGACAACACCCCCGTCGCTGAAGCCGATAATACTCAGGCTGTTAATATGGAGATGGCTGAGAACCTGCTCTGCATCTTTTTGCAGCTGCCGGTAAGTGAGCCTCCCGGAGCCGAGGGCAGACTTTCCATGGCCGCGGCTGTCGATCCCTACAATCCGGTACTTTTGGCCCAGCTCCGGAATAAGGCTGTTGAAATCTTCTATAGTTCCGAAACCACCGTGCAGAAGCAGCAAGGCGGGCTGTCCCTCACTTCCTGTTAGTTCATAATAAATGTGGGCATCGCCTGTGCTCAGATGCTTTCCGGAAACATGATCGAAAGTAAACATATCCATTAAGGCTGTTAGTGGTATATGGTTCGTGCGGGACCGATATATTACGCATATGTTCCGCAGGCTGGTGGCGGATGGCCGTCGGCCGCACTAACATAACTGTATCGGTGATCGGGCCCGCGTAGGTTCAGGCCATAAAAAGTAAGGGCGCCTGGTGACAACCCTATGGCAAAGAAGAGATGAATTTTTTGCAGCCTGCTTTGTATAGAAGCAGGATATTATTTATTGAAGCCGATTGTTAACCTTTCTTCTGCAACAGAATCCAACAGCCTGGCTCAAACGGCCTGTTCAGGAGTATGCCTGGCGCGGGCCAAATTCCAGGT
>CALJMB010000276.1 GCA_937982515.1 uncultured Balneolaceae bacterium | reverse complement strand
GGCTGAACCGTTCGCGCTCCTGCCGTAAGGGGCACGAGCCGTTGTCCGCGCCATTCAATAAGTCCCCTTTAGGGGATTTAGGGGTGAACCGGCCTCCGGAACGACGTGTGAGCGCGTGAACCGGCAACCTGGGTTGATTGAACCTAAGCTGCTGGTTCTGAGTCCTCGCCCCGTTTACCCCCTCGGCCCCCCTAAAGGGGGAGGCAGGGGTGGTACGTTCTACCTACTACGGCCACCATGTCCATGTCCCTTGCCGGACAAACCCCTTAATCCCCCTTTGCTAAGGGGGAGATGGGTGGTGCCCCGACTGTGACTACAGCCCATTCCCTCTCTTGGAACAGAACTTAACAGCCCTGCTAAAGAGGAAGGGGGGCGGTTCTTCCAGGTTATAGCGTGAACGTCCGTTCGCGCTCCTGCCCGAAGAGACACGAGCGGACGCTCGCGCTATTAATATCCGTTCGTGCCCGCGCCATTAAAGTGGACGGGATGATTGGCACAAATCCCCTCCAGCCGGCCGTTATTCGGGAATACTATCGATGTTGCTCACGACTCAGAACTCAAGACTCACGACTATCACTTACCGTAGATAGTTCAACAGGGAAGTCTGTGAAATCCGGGCATGCGCCGCCATAGCCGCCTCGTAGGCAACCTGCATTTTAATGATTTGCGACTGTGCATTGGCAAAATCCGTATCGACAAGGCGGCTCACCTCTCCTTCCTGATCGATATTCCTTCTCTCAATGTGTTCAAAGGAGTATTCCATCTGTACTATCTTGGAAGCGATCTCGGTTGTCAGCGCAGTGACGTGCGTTATGGCATCGTCAATATGATCCATCTCTGCCCGCACAGCATCGGGATCGTTATTTCGGAAAGCCTGCTCAACGCGGTCAATAATAAGGAACAAGTCTTCACCACCCGGCATGTTACGCAGTTCGTCGCCGGTTATGCTGACATCTATAATCTGATCATTCGATATCTGTACGGTTAACCGCGTGGCATTGCTGGTATCTTCAACACCTCCTAATCCTGCACCCTCAGAAAAAGGTTCATCTATGGTACTGGTACCACCGAACACATATACATCTCCCGCTTTGGCATTGGCCGTGCTGACCATGTTGGCTTTGAGCCCCGCCGCTTTTTCGCCCAGGGCCGCTCTGGCGGCCGCGCCCAGCGTGGCATTAGCCCCGTGAACCGCGTCCTGTTTTAAATCAATCAACAGATCCACCATGTCATGCAGCGCCTGCTGTACCGTGCGGGCTTTTCGCAATCCGCTGGAAATATTATTCTGGAACTGTTCGTCATTGCGAACATTACTCCGGATCAGGCTGCTCGTGGTAAATTCCACCGCTCCGTCCGACGCTCTTCGAACTCTTACCCCGCTCGACAGGTGGTCCTGAAAAGCCGCGACCCGCTGGCGGTTTCTGTTTAAGTCGTATAACAGGTTCTGGAAAATACGGTTGTTGGATATTCGCATGGCTCTGACAGCTGGTGTTGTTATCGGTTAATGTGTTTACGTCCGTGGCTTACGCAAAAACACTTCTAATCTCTTTTGGAGAGCAGGTTTTTGTGTTCTGGATTTATATGTTCTTACTTCTGTTATCATGCTCTTTTGCCGGACAACCCTCTTAATCTCAATCCTTCCCGACAGTGGACGGGACAGGCCCTTTGCTAAGGGGAGGTCTGTTACGTTCTACTTACTACTGCCATCAAGGTCCATGTTCTTTGCCGGGACACCCCTCAGAACAGCCGCAGAACCTATGCGGCTGTTCATCTCCCCTCAAGGGGAGAGTTTCACCTGATGGCCAAGCATCTGCCCGCGCCAAAGGCCATTTGCCCGGATTCTATCGAACTATAGACAAAAGGGTGTCGTACATTTGCTGCGCGGCGCCGAGCACGCGGGCCGATGCCTGGTACGCGTTCTGAAACATGATCAGATTGGTCATCTCTTCATCAAGATTGACTCCTGCAATGCTTTCCTGCTGGTTCATAAGCATGGTTTGTTCCGAGGTTTTAGAATCAATCTGTGTTTGAATCTCGCTGAGCTCAATACCGGGACCGCTGATTAACTGTGTCGCGTTAAAGCTAAACGAACGATTGTTCAGCAGCGGCGCTTCCCGCAGCTGTACCAGATCCAGTAAGTTTGAATTGTTGCCGGGCTCATCGGGCTGGGAAGAAGCGGCGATAAGAGACGGATCATTTACGATAGCAGTATCAACGCCGATAGTAGCTGCCATGGTACCTGCCGGATCAAAGAAATGCTGTCCCGTACCCGTGCCATCCAGTCCATGCCCAAGCCGATGTACGGCATTAAATTCTTCAACGATAGTGGCGGCCAGTGTATCCAGCTCGGACATCATCCCGGGGAGTATGTCTTCGTACAGTTCGATATCTGCCGCCAGCTGGCCTCCGCCGGGATTTATGGCCTTGCCGTTTTCCAGCCGTACATGGAAGCGGCTGTTGAGTACATCAACCTGGGCTTTGAGTTCCGTCACCTTGTTGCCGCTGAGTACCTTAATTCCGTCTATAGTAACTTCCAGCGCCCCGTTTTTATCGGTCTTGGTTTCAATATCGATAAGTCCGGATAGTTCTTTAAGCTTCTGAACCTGAATGTCTTTGGAGTTATGGTCAGAGGTTCCCTTGGCTTCGGAAAGGGAAATGGAGGTATTGAGCCCGGCAAGATCTTTGAGCAGTGAGTTTATCTCTCCGACAACGGTTTTGGCCTTCTGCTCTACGCCGTCTTTAATATCGCTGAGGCCCTCGGCCGTATTTCTGAATTTCATGGTCATGGTCTCAGCCTTGGAGACGACGATCTTTCTGAGGTTCTTGTCCTGCGGGGTATTAGACAGTTCAGAGAGAGCGTTGAAAAAGCCATCTATCATTCCGTCCAGATCGTTTTCATTACCGGTTATCAGCAGGCCCTCAACCTGATGCAGTACAACCGCCTTCCTCTGCAATCCGCCCAGCTGGTTTTCCGCCCTGAAAATTTGCTTATCCAGCAGATTGCTGCGAAGCCTTTGGATATCCTGCACTTCTACGCCTCGCCCCAGCGAATAGCCATTTCTTTTCATGTCCAGCGGGCTCAGTACCACCCGCTGCCGGCTATATCCGTCGGTGTTGGCATTGGCAATGTTATGGCCTATGGCAGCATTGGCTCTTTGTGCCGTCAGCAACCCGCGTTTACTTATTTCGAAAAGTTCTTTCATACCTTAATTAAGTTGGATTATGCCTTTTGATTAAAAATAATACTTGAATCATCCGACAGGGATTTTTCACCCAGTCCATCGTATCGAACGGATTTCCCATCGCGGGCGGTTCGCACAAGCTGCATGGTATCCTTGTTGAAGTTTCTTGCCTTATCCAGCAATCCCATCAGGCGGTCCTTTTGCGCCTGCACGCTGTTAACCTTTTCAATCAGTTCAGTGCGGCCTGTATCAATTTCTTCCTGAAAATCCGGAAAATAATCAACGAGGGCAGACAGCTTGCGGGAATCGGCAGGTATGCCGAACTGCCGGCAGAGCGTGTCTATATGCTCGTAAAAGTGTTTCTTGATCGTTGCCATGGAATCGTAATGGTCAATCAGGTCTTGCGTGGCCACTTCCATTCGGACGACATCCTGTGAAGCCACCGCTTTCATGTGTGTATCCATCAACTCCTGAACCCTGCAAAAAGCATCCAGCAGATCATTGAGGAGGCTCAGCAGATATACCGCTTCAGGATCTCTGTCAAAAATGATGTCTGTTTCCGATGTCATATTTCCTGTACTGGTCATTATCGGTTATTTGGCACGGTACATGAGGTAGCCACGAAAGCACAAAAACACGAATCTATTTTTATGTCTCTGTATTTTAGCGACCTTCCTTCACCGAACTGTTTAATGAGTGAATTCAGGTGGTTGCTATGTACTGCGCTACAACTCTTTCAATAATATCTTGCCTATACCGAGCGTGTGCTGCTCTGCCAGCTTCCTGGCCAGCGTATTGACTATATAGCTGCGGTAGAGTCCGTTGGCCTGCCCCGCCATACCGTTATTATCGTCAAACGAGAATGAATCTTTAGTCATTTCCTGTACAAGGTGCCGTGCAAAAATCTCTTCAAACGAGATCGCCATTTCTTCTTTTCTCCGCTGAGCTTCGGTGGGAGATAACCCATTGCCTGCTTTCAGCTGCTGTGCCGGTACTGTGTTTTGTATGTCCATGATCGTTTGTTTTTTGAAACTGTATATCGGGCGTGTTACGGCTTACTTATTCATCTGCGGAATATGCAGTACGTACTATATTACATCACAACCAGCTTACCTTTAAGGGCGCCGGCCTTTTCAATGGCCTGGAAGATGGAAATGATATCTCTGGGGGAGAGGCCGAGGTTGCTGAGGGATGCAGCCAGTTCTGTTGCCCTGGTATCAGGCCCGATAACCATATTTTGAGCAGCCTCTTCGGTAACCCCCACTTCGGTATAAGCGCCCGCTACCGTTTCCCCGCCGCTAAACGGAAGGGGCTGGGAAACAAAGGGAGTAACCTGTGTCTGAATTTGAATGTTACCATGCGAAACCAGCACTTCATCAATGACCACATCGCCGCCCGCCACAATGGTGCCTGTGCGTTCGTTGATGACAACTATAGCCGGGGCATCGACCTCTATCTCCAAATCCAGGATTAAGCTCATGAACAGGTTCAGTTCACCGGTTGTCTGAAAGTTTTCCGGCCACTCTACCTGTACCAGGCCCGCGCTGATAGCCGAAGCGATTTCGGTTTCTCCGCCCAATGTTGAATTAATTACCTCAGTGATACGCTGCGCATTGGTGTAACTGGGCTTCCGGAGAATCAGCCCCAGACTTTCTTCCCTGGAGGGAGTATAACTGTCGTTTTTAACGACAGAGGCTCCTCCCGGTATCGTTGCGGTGAGAGTGAGGTTATGAGCTACGCGCGCACCCGGCACTTCCGCGTTAATGCCTCCCGTAACCAGCGGCCCCTGGGCATAGGCATATACCTCCCTGGTTTGGGGGTCCATCAGCGGGGTCTGCAACAGTACGCCCCCTTGCAGGCTACTCGCATCACCTAACGATGAAACAGTAATATCCAACTCACTTCCGGGCAGGTGATAGGGGCCGGCGACAGCGGTAACCATGACCGCCGCTACGTTGCGGGTGCGCAGGTGTTCCTGGTTCACATTTATACCAAAGTTAGCCAGCATGTTTGTAATAGACTGCACCGTAAACACGGATCCTCTTCTTGATATGGAACGGTCTCCTGACCGGTCCAGTCCTGTAACCAGGCCGTAGCCGATGAGTTGGTTCTCGCCGGCGCCATGTATCTGCACCAGGTCTCTCAGCTTTGTCTGAGCCTCTGCTTCGGTGGCAAGAAATGCCCAGCCGGCGATCAGGAAGATTTTAATGAAGAATATATTATGAAAACGATTCATGATTTCTCTTTAATCTACAGCTCTTATCACTGCCACGGTTCCCACTAAAATACCTACTGCTCCAAAAATGACCTTTCTTACGAAACCGGGCCTCCGGAGGGCCTGTTTGGGATCACCCTTTTTTTGATAAAAAATTTCAGCGTTGGCGATGTTGAATGAGTATACACTGTTGTTGATGACATCGTAGGGACGGACAATCCCGGACAGCTTGATTTCATGTAACTCACCGTTAATTTCGGTAGTGCGCTCACCACGGATGAACAGGTGGTGGTTGTCCAGCACTTCTTCCACACGCACGCTTATGGTACCCTGCAGAAGCTGGCTCTGATTGGCCCGGACCCGCTCGTCGGAATTGTAGTTTACCTCGGCGCCGGCGCCAAAAATAGGCTCGAAGGGGATGAAGTTGCCGGAAACAGAACCTGAAGCTCCTCCGCCGGTCGCCGAGTTGGTAGACTGATTGGTATTGAATGAACCCGAAATATTTTCAGCAAGGATCACGGTCAGCAGGTCGCCCGGCCGATTGGCTTTGGGATCTTCATATAGCGACTGCTGAGCGAATACCTGGCCTTCACATACCATCATCCCCAAAATAAAAAGGATGAGCTTTTTGTACGACAGGGCTCTTAAAACATGCATCATAATGTAGACTTCCATTTAACGGTTGACTTATTTACCACTTGCCCCAGGTAGGTCTTGCCGGTTTCCTGGCTGTATAATCTGATTTCATCTCCTATGCCTCCATCCTGGCGGGCAATGCATGAAAGCTGTACCTGAATTCCCCCGGGATTGTACAGCAAGTTCACGGCTTCTCCGGCGAAAACCACGGGCGTGCTTCTGATGTTATGCGCGGTGAAGAGATCTCCCGCATTGATTACGGCCGCGGCAACCTGGCCCTCCACAGATTCTATCGAAGTGATCAAATCGCGCACGGGCCTGGTGACATCAACCCAGGCCATATGAGCATTCTCTTCACTAATTGAATCGCCGCGCTGTATGCGGCGGCTGGCCACGGGCAGGAACCGTTCTACGGCCACGTAAACCTGAACGCGGTCGGTCCGGGAACCCGCCAAACTGTCTTTTACCGTAACTTCAAACGCTTCATAACCTCGCGGAACTTTATTACGGCCCGAATATTTCACAGAAACCACTTCGGCAGCAGAGTTGTTTTTAATGGAAGGAGGCGCCCATTTCAATTCTGGATGCAGCCTCAGATCCTGCCCGGAGTAGTGGGTTGACAGATACGTATTAATATGTTGCATAATACCGGTTTCCTTGTCCTGGGCTTTTAATTCCAGGCTCCCGCCCGGCCAGGCTAGAAGCAGCACCGGAAGTATTAAGCGGAATACCGTATTCATATCTGCATGTATTTTCAACGTTGTTGCGTGCAACCCTGTAGCCTTTTTCCAGGAGGCATTTGCGCCAAAGAAAGATAGCTTTAATGGCGCGAGCGTCCGCTCGTGCCACCTAAGTTATAGCGCGAACGGACGTTCGCGCCATAACTTAGGTGGGCTACATCGGAGCATATGCCCTGCCTATCGCTATCGCTTCAGCGCATTTGTCATAGACATCATCTCTTCGGCAGTCTGAACCATCTTGGAGTTGATCTCGTAGGCACGCTGGGCTTCAATAAGCTGAACCATCTCGGTGACCACGTCTACATTCGATTCTTCCAGATAGGTCTGCTGCACCATTCCGAACCCTTCGGTTCCGGGAATGCCTATAAAGGGCATGCCGGATGCTTCCGTTTCACCATACAGGTTATCACCCATTGCGGTAAGTCCGGCCGGGTTGATAAACTTGGCCAGCTCAATCTGTCCCAGATCGATTTCAACCCCGCTTCCGCTCAGCCTTGCCGTTATCACGCCGTCTTTAGATATACTGACCGCCTCCGCATCTTCAGGAATACTGATCTGGTCGGCTAACGGAAGGCCCGAAGTATTGACGAGGGTTCCGTTAGCGTTAAGGGTAAAGCTGCCGTCTCTTGTATAGGCGATATTTCCGTCAGGAAGCTCGATCTGGAAAAAGCCTTCACCGTTGATGGCCATATCAAGCGGGTTGCCGGTCTCTTGTATAGGCCCCTGGGTAAAGTTCCGGATCGTCGCCACCGGGCGGGCGCCATGCCCTATCTGAAGCGACGTGCTTCCGTTGGTTACGTCGCGGGCCCCTCCGCCCCGTTTGGAAGTGGCTATATTCTGATAGAAAAGATCCTGAAACGCTATGCGGCTTCGTTTAAATCCCGTCGTACTTACGTTAGCCAGATTATTGGCTATGTTATCGACCATCCGCTGCTGGGCGGTCATTCCCAGGGCGGCTGTTGATAGTGATCCTGTTGGCATAATTTCTCCTCTTTATAGGTTAAAACTTTCCTAATTGGTTTGTCACATTAGACAGAATGTCGTTTGTTGTCAGCATGGCCCGCTGCTGCGACTCAAACAACCGCAAATTCTTCATCATGTCTGTCATTTCGCTGAGCGCGTTCACGTTGCTGCCCTCTACGTAACCCTGCATAACCAGGCTCTGGTTATCTTCATAAATCTGCGCAGCCGAATCAAAGGCGAAATAAGAGTTTGAACGGCGTTCCAGAGCCATGGGATTTTCCACGCCCACCAGACGTATCTGATCCTGGATTTCGTCATTTACCCTTACCGTACCGTCTTTAGCCACCTCAAAGCTTGGTTCCCGCTCATCGTCGGAGATGGATCTGTAATACTCAGGTATACGGATATCTCCGCTTCTTCCCTGTACATAAGAGCCGTCCTGATCCCTGAGGTATCCTTCGCGATCTATCTCAAAGCGGCCATTCCGGGTAAGGAACTTTTGCCCGTCCTCATTTTCGACCATAAAAAATCCGCTTCCGTTTATGGCAAAGTCAAAGTTACTGCCGGTTTCACTCAGCACGCCCTGCTTAAGATCGGAGACTTGCAGTGGCCGGGCTTTGTAATACGCTTCTCCATCCATCTCCTCCTGGAAGGCGTGATAGAAGAGATTATCTCCTTTAAAACCGGGCGTATTCAGGTTTGCCAGGTTATTTGCCGTCACTTCCTGTGAGCGGCTCAGTTGTTGCATAGACTGCATAAGTACAAACAGGCGGTCAATCATCGTGCTATCTGTTTATTTTTATTTTGCACTGTTGGTAGCTCAAATGGTGTGCCAAACCTGCTACCCGGCTTATACCAGAGATACGCCCGAACCCCAGACAGAGTGCGATACAATGGATTACGGTCTCTGCAAGCAGGTAACGGCTGCTCCTGAGCCGATAGCAGCCGAAGCATAACCAGAACGCGCAGCTTCAAAACGGAAAGGAAATATTTACCACCCGGAGGAATTAAACTCCCTGCCTGGGATTCAGTGAACAGTGAGCAGCGAGCAGCAGAATGCTGTACTTTAATTATCTGCTTAAGCCAATGGATGTCAGCGGAGGGAGGGGACAGGTCTGAAATGGAGCCTTGCTTTGGCCATCTCCCGCCTTCCACCCTGACAGGGTTTGAAACCCTGCCAGGGCGATACCGGAGCCGGAGGAGGTTTGCCGGGCGGGTACCTTTATAATGAATGTTGCCAGAAAGAGATATAAGAGACCCTGGAGGCGTACTACATCTGAACGTGTTCGTATTGTGAGCCTGTGATGACGCTGGCCCCTAAATCCCCCTGAAGGGGACTTTGGTTGTTAGCTCGTATTAGGTAAAGAGGTTGCTTCTGTTTACGGTCTCTTTTCTGCAGGATACATAACTCAAATCCGGCACAGATCCAAAAGTCCCCCTTAAAGGATTTAGGGTCGGCCGGGGCAACTATGGAAATATTTTCCCCGGACAGGAATATTTATCTATCCGGTTATTCATATTCTGGGCTGTTGTGCAGTCAAAACCCACATTACGGCCTGTGGTATCCTTTTTGATCATAATAAGGTATGGCAGACAATAAACAAGACCAGGAGCGTACAGAGGAACCCACTCCCCGGAAGCTGGAGAAAGCCCGGGAAGAGGGTAATGTAGACAGAAGTACGGAGTTGAGCTCGGTGATCATTTTGATCATTACCACCATTATGCTTGTGAGCGCCGGGTCGTGGATCTATGATAACATCAACGAAATGTTCAAAGCGTTTTTCATGAACGCTCATCAGGACATCAGCAATCAGGATCAGGCTCTGGAGTACCTGAAAATGGCGGTGATGTTTGGTTTAAGAATTGTTACCCCTTTATTCATCGCGCTTCTGGTTACCGCTGTTCTGGTAAATATAGCTCAAACCGGCGTGATATTTACAACAAAACCTCTTGAAGCAAAACCCGACCGCCTGGATCCCATACAGGGAATAAAGCGGCTTTTTTCCATGCGGGGGGCTGTTGAACTCGTTAAAGGGTTCGGCAAGATATTCATTGTCGGGGTGGTCATATACTTTACCGTTCGTACCGAGGTAGACACATTCACGCAGTTTGTGGTGCTCCCGGTGGGCACCATGCTGGGGCAGGCCGGTAACATCGTTTTATTTCTGGTAATCCGCATTCTTGCGGCTCTGTTGATTCTGTCTATTCTGGACGCGCTCTACAGCCGGTTCCAGTACCTGAAGGATCTGCGTATGACCAAGCAAGAGATTAAAGACGAGCATAAACAGCATGAAGGCGACCCCTTCATTAAATCGAAACGAAGACAAAAAGCTGTAGAGCTTTCCAAAAGGCGGCTGGATCACGCGATACTTAAATCCAACGCAGTGGTGACCAACCCCACCCACTACGCCGTAGCTCTGCAGTACGACCCCGAAACCGATCAGGCGCCTGTTGTGACAGCTAAAGGCGTAAGAAAAAGGGCATTAAAAATTAAGGAACTGGCGGCCAGATACGACGTGCCGGTTGTTGAGAATCCGCCGGTTGCCCGTGCGCTTTATGCCACGGCCGAGGAGGACACCGTCATACCGCCGAAGCTCTATAAGGCTGTGGCGGAGATTCTGGCCTACGTCTATCGCCTTCAAAAGCAAAAATTACAGTAATACCTATGGCAACACCTCAATCAGGAAGTTCATTTTTAAAAGCAATGCTGGGCCGTTTCGACGTACTCATTGCCTCAAGTATTATCCTGATCCTGCTGGTAATGATTATGCCCGTGCCCGCGGGTATACTGGATTTTCTGCTGGCTATAAACATCTCTCTGTCTCTGCTGGTACTGCTGATCGCCTTCTATGCGCTCAGGCCTCTCGACTTTGCCGTCTTTCCGGGTATGCTGCTGATCCTGACCCTCTTCAGGCTATCGCTTAACGTGGCTTCAACCCGGCTCATCCTCAGCGAAGCCTACGCGGGAGAGCTGATACAGGCATTCGGCAATTTTGTAGTGCAGGGCAACATCGTTATCGGTATTATTATATTTTCGGTGTTGCTGATCATTAACTTTGTGGTGATAACCAAAGGCGCCACACGTATCGCGGAAGTCTCGGCCCGCTTTACCCTGGATGCCATGCCGGGCAAGCAGATGGCGATCGACGCCGACCTCAGCGCCGGACTCATTGACGACCGCGAAGCCAGGCAGCGAAGGGAGGAAACCGCCCGTGAAAGCGATTTTTACGGAGCGATGGACGGAGCCAGCAAGTTTGTCCGGGGCGACGTCATCGCGGGGCTGCTGATCACCTTCGTCAACATCATCGGCGGCCTCATTATCGGCACCATGCAGCAGGGCATGTCTATTGCCGAAGCGGCTGAAATCTACACGCTTCTGACCATCGGCGACGGCCTCGTGAGCCAGATCCCTTCTCTCATCGTATCTACCGCAGCCGGTATCATCGTATCCAGAGCCGCTTCTGAAGGAAATCTGGGCGAGGAAATCAATCTGCAGCTGCTAGGCAACCCCAAAACCATTACCATTGCCTCGTGCTTTATATTTATTATCGGAATGATGCCGGGCATGCCTCTTATTCCTTTTTGGGCTATTGCCGGCGTACTGATCTATACGGCTTACAAAACCAACGGCAGAATGGAAGAAGAGAAGCTGCTGGAGGCCGCCAAAGAAGAAAACGCTCTGGAAGAGACCGAACGGCTCGAAGACTACCTGTTAACCGATACACTGGAACTTGAAATCGGCTACAGCCTGGTGCCTCTGGTGGATCCGGATCAGAGCGGCGACTTGCTGGATCGCATGTCTGAGCTCCGCAAGCAACTGGCTATAGAACTGGGCATCATCATCCCCCCCATACGCATACGCGATAACATTCAGCTCGACTCAAACGACTACCAGATTAAGCTGCGCGGATCTACACAGGGTTCCGGCGAGCTGTTACCTAACTACTACATGGCTTTAATTCCCTCCGGGCTGGATATTAACCTGCAGGGGATAGAAACCAAAGACCCCGCCTTTGGAATGAATGCCATGTGGGTGTCTCCGCAAAAGAGGGAAGAAGCTGAGAAGTACGGAATTTCGGTTATTGAATCGGGGGCGGTCATTACCACACACCTGATGGAGATACTGAAGCGTAACGCTTATAAGCTTCTGGACCGGCAGATGGTAAAACGCCTTATTGAGAACGTCCGGGAAACGGCCCCGGCTTTGGTTGAAGAGCTGATACCCGATGGCATGAAGATCGGCGAAGTGCAAAAAGTTCTGAAGCGCCTGCTCCGGGAGCGCGTGCCCGTACGCAATCTCGTAACCATTCTGGAGACCCTGGCCGATTATCAGGGCCAGACCAAAAACCCCGACGTTCTGAACGAATATGTGCGGGCCGCACTGGCAGAAACCATAACAGAGCAATACGCCGACCATCAAAACACCGTTCACGTTTGCGTGCTCGACTCCGCGCTCGAATCGCACTTGCTAAACCACGCGCAGCAGGGAACCCTGAACCCCAATACCCTCGGCTTTACGCCCGATACGGTTGAGCGGTTCTACGTCAGTACCTCGAAAGCTTTTGAGAAAATGATAACGGAAGGATACGATCCGATTTTGCTTACCTCTCCGGTAGTACGGCTTGCGCTGTTCGATTTCCTCTCGCCTATTCTACCTGAAATCACGGTGCTGTCTTACAACGACATTACCGTAGACGCACGGATAAACAAATACGCCCGGCTGACTCTGCAAGCGCCGGAACTTGAATCAGTAAACAGTTAATAGTTCAATGAATTTTAAAAAATTCTACGGTTCCACCATACAAGAAGCCCGTGAAAAGGCCCAGACGGCCTACGGCAGGGATGTGGTTATACTGGAAACGATACAGCCGGAAAATGGTAAAGACGCCGCCGTAACGGCTCTGACCCCCCGGGGATTTAACGGCAACGGAACGCAGGCTTCCTCACCCTCCAGGAGTATCTTTTCATATAACCGGAAAGATATCCAGCCCAAACGGATACTCAAGAATAAGCCGGAAACGCAGGCGGAGAAAGATGCTTCTGAACAAAAGAGTACGCTTTCTTCCGGGGTTACCGGAAAGAAAAGCGGAGGCGTAATCCGGGAGGAAGAGCCGGCAGGCAGGAGGCCCTCTTTCCGCAACTTCGATCAATTTGTGGGCGATGAAGAGGACGGCACGCCGCCGGTGTCCGCCAATCTTTCGCGCCGTTCCAATGCGCTCTTCAGCTTCGATCATAAAAACAGGCTTTCCGGCAACGGTGTAACCAATGACGACCTGCGCTGGAATAACGTGCAGCAGCGGCTTAACTCGCTCGAAGCCTTACTTTCGGAGCACCTCATATCTGTAAATATGGATTTCGTAACACATCCCGTCTTCCAGCAGCTGCTCTCCAATGGCGTGGATGTAATCACCATCTCTCAGTGGATTAACGAAGCTGTTGCGGCCGGACACCACCCTACCGACGACATCGAGGTTTTCACACTGGAGTTAAAGTCGGTGATCGAACAATCGCTGGTAAAAAAGAAGCAAGCCAAAAAAGCTCCGCACATGGCGTTCATCGGCCCGTCCGGAGCCGGTAAAACAACCACTATCATGAAGCTCGCATCCCGGCCCGCGCTTATTGGCGGTAAAAAGATTGCACTGGTTTCCGTTGAACCATTCCGGGATTCCCGTCCCAACGCGGTGCTGCACCAGTTTGCTAAAGATCAGAATCTGCCCTATTTCCGGATTACCAGCAATGCGGAGATGTCGGGAGCCCTGCCCGACCTGCAAGAGCATTTTGATACAGTACTTTATGATACGCCGGCTCACAGTGTTACCCCCGGCAAAGCCTTTAACCAGTTTTGGAAAATACGCCAGACCCTGGCATCGGTACAGCCGCTGGACATCCACCTGGTGATTAACGCCACGCTGGAGCGCAGATACCTGAAAGAAATATCATCCGCGGAGTACCCGCTCGATCCGGATTACCTCTGCCTGACCCATATCGACGAAACCAGGTGGTGGGGACACATTCTTCCCCTGGCTAAAAGGCTCGGTACAGATATCCGCTTTATGGGCACCGGCCCCGATCTATCGGATGAAAACCTCCGGATGTTCGATCCGGTATGGTTCACCCAAAAAATTCTGACTAAAAACGAGGGTATGTAATGAACCGGCCCGTTACCTCTAAAATGGAAAGCCAGGCCTCCGTATTCTCTACCGTGAGCGGAAAGGGAGGAGTGGGGAAGAGCCTCACAACGATCAACATCGCTGAAACCCTGGCCCGGAAAGGCAGCAAGGTGGCCATCATCGATGCCGACATCGGTATGCCTAACTGCGCCACACTTCTAAACCTGGCCGTTCCCGGCTCCCTGCCGGATGTCATTAATAACGGCGCCGAGCTGGATGATCTCGTAGCCACAACCGACTCGGGCATCGCAGTTATCACAGCCGTAGAAGATCCCATACAGGATGAGGAAGTTATGGCTTACATCTACTC
>CALJMB010000275.1 GCA_937982515.1 uncultured Balneolaceae bacterium | reverse complement strand
GTGAGTCGTGAGTCGTGAGTCGTGAGTCGTGAGTCGTGAGTCGTGAGTCGTGAGTCGTGAGTAAGCTGTGGGACCTGGGTATTAATGTCAAGCTTATTATTTCTAATGCCCGGTTTATATTCATTATATGCAGTCTGTCGGGAATTGTTCGCGGGTGTCGGTATCAGTTAATTTGTATGGTTGATCAGGGGTCTCCTAAAACACAAAATACTACCCTATATTTTGTGCTTTAGTACTTTGGTGACTATAACCTTAACCTTATACCGCTTTTACTAATGGTAACACTAGCTGCTATACTTCTGCCAGGCGGCTTTTCAGCAAGTCTATTTGAGCTGTAGGCGTCGGATCCACTCCATTGATAATGGCGAAATAATAACTAGTCCAGTCGGCGAGCTGAATGAGGGAAAAAAGGCGTGTCAGCCGGCTTTCCCCTCTGGTGTTCAGCACATGAATGGTAGCCGTCTGGTCTTCTATCAAATCTCTGATGATGCTCATTCGCTTCTGTACGCGCTGGTTGTCTTGTTCATCCTGCAAGATCAAAACCGATAACCGGCCGGTAAGATGAATGACGCGTTCCCACCCGACGATTTCGTTGTGCGTCATTTCCGGAAACACGTTTCCATAGGCCAGCGTCTTGGCATTTTCTCCGAACTGCCCTCTCCACCGAAGGTTTACCGGTTCCATTGACACAGCATCCGAGTAGATTATAGGTAGGGTATCGTTTATGTCTTCGGCAATATTGAGGGCTTCATTGCCACTAATATCTGAAAGCAACTCACTCTGCTCTCTCAAAAACGACCCGGTCTCGGAGAGTGCTTCCTCGCCCTCATCCAGATATCCCAAATATTGAAATATCCTGAACAGAGGTATAAAATGGTAACCGAGCGCGGCGCGTGCAGGCAGCCCTCCGGGAACTTTTATATAGTCAAATTCTTCTCGGGTTGCCTGCAACAGCAACTCGCCTCCCGAGGTTACTGCTATGGTTTGAGCTTTCCGCTCCCGGGCCTGGGCCAAGGCTGATAACGCCTCTTCCGTGTTACCGGAAAAACTGCATGCAATAAACAGAGTGCGTTCATCTACCCATCCCGGAATATCATAGTGCCGTATTACCTGTATGGGATGAGGACAGCAACGGTAGCTGTAGGCCCGGATTAAGTCGGCTCCCATTGCCGATCCTCCCATGCCAGCGAAGCAGATGGTATCAATTCTATCTTTGTCGATGATCAGTTCCAGGTCTTCTGTAAACTTGACCGCTTCATCCCACTGTTTGGGGAAACCGGCGATATGGCTCCACATGTTAAGAGTGTCTGCCGATTCAATGAGCTCTTTTGTTAACTGCATGGATATGTTGGGTTTTCCTCAGCCTTACCCATAACGGGAACGTACGGATCCCCTTTCGGAAGGAAGTTCGTATTCAGAATGTTAATTTTTCCAGTTTTCAAATAGTTTGTCTACCTCTTCTGCGGTTGCACACTGCAATACTCCGATGGATAAATCTTTCATTCTCTGGTATTCATTTTGTATTAACAGCTGTTTTACCTCTGGTATTTTTACCGGAGACATACTTAATTCATTAATGCCCATGCCCAAAAGGCAGGCCGCTGCCTCCGGATCGGATGCCAGTTCACCGCATACGGATATACCGATGTTATGCTGTTTAGCAGCATCAACTGTACGCCTGATCATGTGCCACACGGCCGGATGCCTCTGGTTAAACAGCTCTGAGATCAGTTCATTGCCCCTGTCAACAGCCAGGGTATACTGAGTTAAATCGTTGGTGCCTATACTAAAGAAGTCTACATGCTTTGCGAATTGGCCGGCCAGTATGGCTACACTGGGCACTTCGACCATTATGCCTAACTCGATGGCCGGATCTATCTCATGCCCTTCCCCGGCCAGCTGCTTCTGAAGCTCTTTCATTAACTTTTTCAGTGCAATTACTTCTGTAACATTTGTTACCATCGGCATAAGTATTTTTACCCGTCCCGGATGCTTTTCAGCCGCAAGGTAAATCGCTTTTAGCTGTTCGCTAAGCAGATCAGGCTCATCCAGCAACATGCGAATGCCACGCCATCCGAGAAACGGATTTCCCTCTTTTGCACCTATGTTAAAAAACTTATCCCCTCCGGCATCGAAAAGACGAATTGTAACCGGATCGTCTCCTGTTTGGGCCAGAATAGTAGTGTAGAATGCCTCCTGTTTTTTTTGATTCTCAAAATGTTCTTTGGTCAGATAGATAGATTCCGTTCGCAGTAAACCGATACCTTTGGCGTTATATGAAGCCATATTTGGCAGTTCACGCGCAAACTCGATATTTGCTCTCAGGGTGAACGAGTGTCCGTCTTTTGTAACCGAGGGCTGATGACAGATAGACTTAAGGTGTGAGAGATAATCGGCCCAGTCTGCAATCTTTCTTTTTATCTTCTGTACAGTTTCATCCGTGGGATTGATAATTACCGAAGCCGTACTTCCGTTCATGGCAATAAGCCCTTTATCATGAACCAGCTCAGATACATTTTTAGCCCCTACCACAGCTGGTATGCCCATAGCCCGGGCAATAATTGCCGCATGACATGTAGGCCCGCCTTTATCCATTATAATCCCTTTTAGCTCTCCTTCGGATAGTTTGATAACTTCACGCGGACTCAATTCTTTTGCCACCAGAATGTACTCGCTATCCAGCCGTATCATGGCAGACTGATCGTTTATATACTCTATGAGGCGGTCTCTGGTATCTTTGATATCCATGACGCGCTCCCGGGCAACATGATTCCCGGAAACAGAAAGCATGCGGAGGTAGTTTTCGAACACTTTTTGAACAGCATAGCTGGCCGGATGGAGCTCTACGGAGATCAACTGCTCTACCTGATGGCCTAGCTCCGGATCACGTACCATTTCAACCTGAGCTGAAATTATGTTCAGTATTTCATCGTCCAGCTCTTCCTTCAGCAGGGCGCTCAGCTCGTTTTCAGTCAGTTCCCGGGCGCGGTGGAACTCACTCAGGTGCTCTTTAATCTGAGATTTGGTAATAGAGGTGGAATCGATAACGGGTTGCCGCTTATTAAAAACAAATGCTTTGCCCAGGGCAATCCCGGGTGAGGCTGCCAACCCTTTCAGTCTGATTTCATTAAACGTGCTTTGAATATGTTCACCCATTAATAATTAACTATTAAGATTCGTTGAAACCCTTATTAATCAGATCAACAATAGCCCTGGCCGCTTTTTTTTCATCCGGCCCTTCTATTTCTAATTCTAATTCAGCTCCCTGTTCCGCAGCCAGTGTCATTACACCTAAAATGCTTTTCCCGTTTACCTTGTAACCGTACATATGAATGTAAAAATCCGAATCAAATTTGCCGGCTAGTTTTACCAGCGCAGCTGCGGGCCGGGCATGAAGTCCGGCCTCGTTAACAATCTTAATTTTTTTTCTGATCATTAAAGTTCTTCTGACTGATTTTTAGGGCTTAAAATGGGAATATTTCCGGCAAGTATCCACAGCTATTACATTGAGTGATTGATTCAATGATTCAATGATTCAATTGCTCCATTGTTAACTGTCCGCTGTTTTATTAACTTTGCCACTTACTGTTAACACCTAAGCAATACTGAGTGCATGTCCATAACAAAAAATGATGTTCAGTACGTAGCTGACCTGGCCCGGCTGCGGTTATCTCCGGAAGAGACCGAAAGCCTGGCTAAAGATATGAATAAAATTCTGGATTATATGGCAACGCTGGAAGAGCTGGATACCAGCGGTGTTGAGCCTCTGGAACATGTTATAGATCTTGAATACCGGCTTCGCAGCGATGAAGCAAAAGAACCCCTTTCTCATGAAGATGCATTAAAGAATGCACCGGATGCGGATACCGATTACTTCCGGGTACCCCGTGTAATCGAATAATTTTCTTATGACCAAACATTCCGACCAAGTTTCCGAAGATGATTTCATATCAGGACTTTCTTCCAGGAAACAGCATATCCTTGCAATCGCTATTCTGCTGATCTTACCTGTAATTCTGTTTAATGCTTCGGTATTTGGCGGTAAAAAGATACTGGGCCACGACACCGTACAATGGCGGGCCGGCGCCGAAAGTATCTTTGAACATCAGGAAGAGTATGGCGAGGCTGCGCTTTGGGCAACTAACATGTTTTCAGGCATGCCCGCCTACGTCATTAAATATGACAAGGCTGTTTATCACATAGATCAGCTTATACGATCGGTTTTTGACCCGGTCTTTCCGGTGGCCCAGTTCTGGGTACTGTTGATAGGCTGTTACCTCTTTTTCATTCTCCAGGGAGCCCGTCCCCTCACCGCCGTACTTGGCTCTGTTTTCATAGGGTTTACCACCTATATTCCTATAATTATAGGAGCCGGACACAACACCAAGTTTTACGCCTACACCTATATCCCGTGGATTTTCTCCGGCTACTGGCTTATGACCAAAACCAGCAGAAGGCTACTTGGTTTTTTCTTATTCACCCTCGCTTTCACGCTGGAATTCAGAGCCAATCATCCGCAGGTAACCTACTACTTCCTGTACCTGCTGGCTTTCTGGTGGATGTTTGATACCTACCGGGCCTATAAGAAGCAGACCATCACAGAGTGGTCTAAAATTACCGGATTGCTGATACTTGCCGGCGTACTGGCTATTCTGAGTAACCTCCAGCCCTACTGGAGCATGATGGAGTACACCCCTTATACTATTCGCGGAGGCTCGGCACTGCGCGGCGATGGCGGCCTGGATCTGGAATATGCGTTTTCCTGGTCGCAGGGGTTTGGCGAGCTACTCACCCTCATCATTCCCGGTATTTTTGGCGGTTCCTCCTCCGAAGCCTATTGGGGCCTGAAGCCGGGTACCAGCGGCCCTCATTATTTCGGCGCTATAGCTTTTGTACTGGCATTGATGGGGCTTGTATTATACAAAAACAAGCGAAAATACGTGTTCCTCGGAACGGGTGTACTGACCATGCTCTTTTCGCTGGGGTACCACTTCCCACTGCTCAACGAACTTATGTTCCGTTACGTGCCTTATTTTAACAAATTCCGCACCCCGGAGATGTGGCTCATCGTTACCGTGTTCTGCTTTGCCGTGCTGGCGGTATACGGGGTTGATTCCTTTATAGACCTGGTCCGGGCAAAGCGAAGCAAGGCCCTCAAAGAACTCTATCTGCCTTTGGGTGTTGCTATAGGAATCGGCATTATTTTTACGTTGGGAAGCGATGCCCTGCTTTCGTTCGAAAATCAGCAGCAACGCAATATGATCGCCCAACAAATAGCCCAACAAAATAACCTGTCGCCCGATAACCCACAGGTTCAGCAATACGCTTCCCGGTATATCAACACGCAGCTTAAACCGGAACGCAAGGAGATGGCCGGTTCTGATTCCACCCGCTATCTGATCTTGGTTCTGCTGGCCGGCGGACTGATCTTCGCTTTTTATAAGAAAAAAATCGGCACAGGCGCTTTTCTGCTGGGACTCATCGCTCTCGCCGCTTACGATTTGATCAGTATAGGTAGCCGGTATACCAACGAAGAAGCCATGGTGCGTCAGGATATCACTCCTGCCCGGTACATCGAAGCCCAAAGGCAACCAGCCGATAATTTTGTTATGGAACATATCGAAAGTAATGAGGGATATCCCTATCGGGTATTTCCCCTGGATCGCAATCCCTTCAATAATGCCGTTCCCTCCTACTTCTATCCGACTATCGGGGGGTATACCGGAGCGAAGATCAGTTATTATCAGGATCTGATCGATCAGTTGCTGTTTGCCGGGCCACAGGGTATTCACACCGAAATTCTTCACATGCTGAATGTAAAGTACCTGACTGCTTCCACAGACATTCCCCTTCCCGGCTTTGAGCAGGTGTATAATGAAAATAATCAGCGGGTTTTTGAGAATACCCAGGTATTGCCTAAAGCCTTCTTTGTCGATTCCGTGGTCACTGCAGAAAGCGCAGCCGAAGCCGTAAACCTGATGAAGCCTGAAGCCGGTTTTGATGCTTCGGAGTATGCCATAGTGGAGACCGATGAACCCGTATCTTCAACGACCGATACAACGGCTGAGGTTCAGGTTCTGAACTATAACGCGAGGGAGATTCAGCTCCATACCAGCCGCTCAGAGCCGGGCTTCCTGGTTTTGAGTGAGATTTACTACCCGGAGGGCTGGAAAGCGACCATCGACGGAGAGGAGACGCCGATCTATAAAACCAATTATGTATTACGGGGCATAGAAGTGCCGGCCGGAGAGCATACCGTCACCTTTAGTTTCAATCCTGCCTCACACACCTGGGGATCGCGGATAGCATGGGCCGGCAACTTGATCCAGCTCGGCATCGGCCTGTTCATTCTGGCGCTCTGGTACCGGGGAAGAGAAGAAAAGAATATCGAACCGGAAAATAAGAACAAATGATTCCCCGGTACACTTCCCCATCCGATGTCTGGGGTTGACATCGGGTGAGTGAAAGACGAGCAGGGCAAAAGATTTCACTGTGAAGCGTTCGTTTGTTCGTTATCCTACATTTTTATGAAAGAGAAAGAAAAGGTTCTCATCATAACCTACTACTGGCCGCCTGGCGGGGGGTCAGGCGTTCAGCGATGGGTGAAATTTGCTAAATACCTGCCTCAGTACGGCGTTCAGCCTGTCATACTCACCGTCAGCAATCCCACCTACGCCACATTGGATGAATCGATGAAGGATGACGTATCCGAAAATACGCTGGTCTACAAAAGCCCGAGCCTGGAACCTTTTGGCCTTTATTCAATCCTCTCAGGGAAGAGCCGGACAGAGGTGGCCAAACCGACCACACGCATTGCCGAGACGGGCACTTCCCTTACCGCCAAGGCGGCAAGCTGGATCCGCGCTAACGTCTTCGTTCCGGACGCCCGGATCGGGTGGGTCCGCACAGCCCGGAACAAGGCACTTAAACTGATTGACGAACACGCCATACAGACAGTCATCACCACCGGGCCACCGCATTCAACGCATCTTATCGGCAGATATATAAAAAAACAAACTTCCCTGAAGTGGATCGCTGACTTCCGCGACCCCTGGACAAAAGTATTCTACAATCAATTGCTTCCCCGAACACCACTCGTCCGGAATATCGATCTTAAATTAGAACGATCGGTACTGAATGCTGCTAATGAGGTCATCGTGGTTTCTCCCTCCATGAAAAAGCTGCAAAAAAACATCACAGACCGAACATACCGGGTGATACCCAACGGATTCGACCATGAGGATTTTGAAGATCTCGCCATTCCACAACAGCAGAACGGAACCTTCACCATCCGGCATATCGGCACCCTTTCTGAAACAGCTATACCCACTGCTCTGTTCGAAGCTCTGGAACTGCTGCCTGAGGAATTCCGTTTCCGGATGGAATTCATAGGAAATGTGCACGATCATGTTAAGGAACTGGCACGGAAGTCCCGGGTAAGCAACCGGATTAAATTCACAGATTATCTCCCTCATGCGCAGGCTGTACAAGCCATGGCGGCATCTGATCTGCTGTTACTGGTCATTCCCGATGTACAGAACAACGAATTGATTTTAACAGGGAAAATTTTTGAATATATCGCGACGGGGAAGCCGGTGCTTATGCTTGGCCCGGCTCACGGAGACGCCGCCGCTATCCTCGATAACACGGGGCAGGGAGCTATTTTCAGCTACGGAGATCCTGCAGGCCTTCTGAATTATCTGAAAGGGGTCATCGGCCGGCGGCAACGGACACAATCACATACAAAGGATCTTGCCCGACACCCCTATTCCCGGATACAACTGACCCGGCAACTGGCGGAACTGATCATCTGAATCTGAATCCTGTTCGTTTTGAAACAAGCTTCTGCATCTTACATATTGTCTGCCTTCCGGCAGGTTTATAAAGTTCCCGATTTGGTGGAAATCACCTATGGAGAACAGGACCGGGGAATCTGCATAAGAGATAACTCCGACACTTTCTTTGATGCCAAGCGGCCCATTGACCCAACGAAAATAGTGTGGAAGCCGTGGTTGGATGTGCAACTTCCTTTTCTTTTTGATGCTTCAGGCAAAACAGATTTTTTTGAAGTAACGGAAACCCGCCTGACTATTAATTACGACTTGATTGCCTCGGCCTTCTATCTGCTGAGTGGATGGCATGAGTTTGTTTCTGAAGAACGGGACAGATACGGGCGGTTTCCCTACCGGGCCAGCATCCAGCACGAGCTTGGAATCGTTCAGCTGCCGGTTGTAAACTACTATTTTGATATCCTGAAGGATGCGATCGAACAGTTTTACGACATTTCTCTTCCCTTCCGTCTGAACGGTGCTTTTCCCTTTTACATAGCCGTCACACACGATATAGACAACCTGCATTCGGGGTGGCTGGAGGAAGGATTTGCTGCCCTTAAGAAAGGCCGGTTAGCTTCGGCTTTTTCTCTGCTGATCCATAAGGCGAAGGGCAAAGATCTGTGGAATAATCTGGATACTCTCCTGGCGTTTGAACACCGTCGTGGCATCACAGCCAGCTATTATTTTCTTCCTTCTCAGGGGATGCCGCATCAAATCCCCCACGCCGACTACGAGGTTACGGATGCGGAAGTCACCGCATATATGGAAGCTGTTAAAGAGGCCGGCTCCGAGATCGGTGTACACGGGCCGGTTGGAAGTCACCTGAAGAGCGACAACCTGAAAAAATACTTATCCCTGTTTGATTCGGAGATTGCAGGCGGCAGGTTCCACTATCTGGCTTTCGAGCCCGGAGTTACACCTCAGGTATTGGAGCGGGCAGGGCTGCGCTATGACTCCACTTTAGGTTTTGCAGAGCACACAGGCTTTAGAAACAGCTTTGCCCATCCCTTCTATCTGTTCGATCTGGAAAACAGGCGGCCGACCTCCGTTCTGGAGATCCCGCTGGTGATTATGGATCAAACCCTTTCACAGAAAAAGTATATGGGCATACCTCCTGAAAGAGCGGTTGAACATGTATACCCTTTGCTGGAAGAGATCAGAAAGTTTAACGGTGCGGCAGCGATTCTCTGGCACAACAATTTCTTCTCGAGTATCAAATTCGGGGGATGGGAAGAGGTGCTTTCAGATATGATCTCCTACGGTAAACAACATGGCGGGGCTATGGGGTCTGTACAAAAACTAATTGAATGTATTGACAGGAGTTGATGCCCCTAAATCCTCTAAAAGGGACTTGCTGAATACGTGCATTAATAACGAATGTTAAAAAAAAGATGTAGGACGCCCTGGAGGTGTACTACATCTGAATGAGCTTACATGTGTAAACAGGCACAATCCAAAAGTCCCCTTCAGGGGATTTAGGGGTGCCCCGGACCGGCAAAGCGTTTTAATGCGTAGTCTATTTCCTGATATCGACACGCACATTCCTGATGCCGGCATACCATGGCCCCGGCTTTTAAACCGGGATTGTATAAACCATAACAAGGCAGGGCTTTAGCCTTTTCAACGTTGGAAAAGGGCTAAAGCCTTTAGGGCGTGTGGCCATTCAACGTGCGGCGTGTCTTTGGGCTGATTAGGCGCATCTCTGCGTTACTTTCTTTGGCCAATGAACCACATTGACCTGCAGAAAGCGCCTTGATCTGCACCGAATCACCCGCACATCCACATGCACAGGCTGAATGTCAACACGCCCTAGTGTTTTGGGATGTCCTGTGATCTCCGGCCT
>CALJMB010000274.1 GCA_937982515.1 uncultured Balneolaceae bacterium | reverse complement strand
GCCCTGCACGAGGGTGTATCGAAGATGTATCGAAGGAGTATCGAAGGTGTGCCGGACTTGGCCCAGGGATGCCCCGGACTTGGCCCGGAGGGGGGCCGGAGGGGGTATAGAGATGGCCCGGAGTTGGCACAAGCCTCATGTGGAAAAATCCGTGCCTGAAATGCTCTTTAGACTACACCGGGAGAAAAGGGTGATCTGCCAGTACGTCATGCAGATGGCAGTGATACCATCAGAGGCCGGAGTGTCGCGTTCAGCGGTTGAATCAGGATGTTTTGGAAACCATCAGCCAGGCGCTGTCTCCGCCCTATGGTCTGTTTTCCCTTGTCCGGCGCCGGTAGCTCGCATCGTTGAATTGAACAAGTGTTTCGGAAATCGGCCGGCCATTCCTGTCCTGATGGCTGTCGGGAAAGGAGCCTTGCAGAGGGAATGGCCTATATACCTATACCGACGCGATTAATCGCCTCTCAATACTCACCAGAACTCATATTAAATTAATGGCACAATTAACCCTGTATATTGTCTCATTTACACTTTAATATACCCGGTAAACCAGCTTAACTTTAAAATGAGCTTTTCAAATAAAACGTTAATCAAACTAAGGGAAAATGAGAAAATCAGTGCTTTCACTTATTCCCCTGTTATTCTCTTTGGTGATAATAACCGGGCAGGCCCAGGATGTACAAACGGAGGGACCGCATTTTAAGGACAAAGAATTCCTGCTAAATTATTTTCAGGAAACCACCGATAATCTGCGAAATAGTATTGCCGGGCTGAGCAAAGAGCAGCTGCAATTTAAACCTGCGGAAGACCGCTGGTCTGTCAGCCAGTGTGTAGAACACATTATCCTTACTGAGAACATGCTTTTTGGAATGGCAAAGGAAATCATGGAAAAGCCTGCCAATCCCGAGCGTAAAAAGGATGTCAGGTTTTCGGATGAAGATTTGATTACGGGGATGAGAGACCGAAGCCAAAAGGCCAATACTTCAGAAGAACTACAGGGAGAGGGCCGCTATACCGACCCGGAGACAGCTATACAGGATTTTATAGCACAACGCGAAGAGGTTGTAGAGTATATCAGAAACACTACCCTGGAGGAGCTACGTAACCGCATCAGCGACTCTCCCTTTGGAGCGACAGATGCTTATCAGTCTTTTATATTTATCGCCGGACATGCCGACAGGCATACGCTGCAGATAGAGGAAGTAAAATCGGATGAGGGTTTTCCTTCTGAGTAGCCGGCCGTTTTATTATATTTGTTACAGCCTCTGAAGGTTGAAGTTACAGAGGGTACGGGATCCTCTGGGTACTTCAGCCTATGCAGGGGCTTTCTTATTACTAATTGGTGCTGGTCCGGCTCCTAAATCCCCTAAAGGGGACTTGTTGGCTCTGCGCCCGCTCCACTCATGAGCCCATTTTTGGCAGGATAGCTTTATCTGAAGCGATCACAACAGGGAAATACAAGCATTTATCCGAAGTCCCCTTTAGGGGATTTAGGGGTAAATGACGGGCAAGCTGGCCGCCCTGCAACAAACCTGCGGACAGATACGCAGGGGGGCAGACACGTGGGTTGGCCCCTACGGTTTTCCGGTTTCCCTTCCTCCGGTCTCCGTTCTCCGGTTATCCATTACCGCATCAACAATACCTTGCCGCAGGTTTCTCAGGTTGTGGTAGTAGCCGTTTTCTTGTGTACCGGCGTTCTGGCGATTGGTAAGCAAGATAACAGACAGGTTGTATTCGGGTATCGCCACAATGCTGGTCCCGGTAAATCCCGTGTGGCCGAACGTTCCCTCCGGGGTACCCTCTGCCGCAATGAACTCTTTGTCCATAGCCCAGCCGAGGGCGTTGCCGTGGCGGCCCGGGGTGAGGAAGGTATCTACGACCGCTTCGGAAAGGAACCGTTCCCCTCCGGAAACTCCTTTATTCAACAGCAGGGTTACCAGTTTTTGCAAGTCTTTGGCCGTGGAGAAGAGCCCGGCGTGGCCCGCCACTCCTCCGCTGGCGTACCAGGCGTTGCCGTCGTTGACTTCACCCCGCAGCGTGTACGCCCTCCAGCCGTTCCATGAAGCGGGGTCTGTATCCACCGTATAGCCAAAGGAATCGTCATGCACCATACGCTTCTCAAAGGGGTTGCCGTGGGAGGTGGCGGCTATCTTCTTAAACCCTTTTTGCAACGGGTTGAAGGCTGTGTGCCGCATCTTCAGCGGCCGGTACAGCTTTTCCTGAAGAAACTCATCTAAAGGCTGATCTGCAACGCGCTCAATGATATCATCCAGCAGCATAAATCCGAAATCACTGTAGTGGCGGCCCTCTCCTACCGGCCACTTCAGAGGCATGGCGGCCATGGCCCGGTACCGCTCCTTCTTGTTCGATGCCTTGTAGTAGAGCGGGTACCACTGGTACAGGCCGGCAGTGTGGGTGAGCAGATGGCGCACCGTAATCTTTTTCTTTTCCCCTGCGGCAAACTCCGGCAGCCAGGTGTGGATGGGATCATCCGGATGCAGTTTTCCCTGATCCGTCAACAGCATAATGCCGAAGGTAGTAGCGGCGACTTTGGTAAGGGAGGCCAGGTCGAACAGATGTTCGGTGGTCATCGGTTCCGGTTTATCAAGGGGAATGAGTCCGTACCGGTATTTCTGCGCATACCCGTAGGCCTGGTAGTGCAGGATGGAATCGCCCTGCTGGATACGAACAACCGCGCCGGGGATATGTCCGGCCTCTGTTTCCTGTTGAATGAGGCTGTCGACAGCGGGGATCCCGCCGGCGCGGGCTGGGGTTCCGGGCAGGGGCTTGCTACCACATCCTCCCGAACATACCCAGACGGATGAAAGGAATATAGTAAAGGCGATTTTGACTGATCTGTAGTTGTACATGAGCTTAAATTTTGCTTTTCCACACTGCACAATTTACGCAAGTATCTTTTGGTTTGTAACGCAGAGTTACGTAAAGAAGGCACAGAGAGGAGCTCCCTGCCGTGGCATCATTATACGATTACCGCACGCCTGCCACCGGAAGGGGCGGGCGTAATTTTTTTTATACAATAAATGGCTGAATAATCGTTATTTGCAAGTGACGATCCAAAAATTCGGATGTATCTTACCATGTATTTCGGGGACATTAAATCGGTAATGATGGATGATATTATCTTACCTTATGCCTCCTTTTTCATTTATCTGTATCGCAGCTGTAGATTTTTATTTCTGATAATTGAACCTAAAACCTTTAGTTATGGAAAAAATAAACTCTACTTTAGCACAACTTATCTCAATACTTTCCTTCTGTCTTGTTCCCCTGATCGCTCAATCCCAATCCGCAAGCCAGGGGATTATTCTGTACACCACCTACACTAACCGGTCGGTTACCCCGGGGCAAAACCTGAAGTATAGTATAGAGGTGATCAACAGAACAAACCGTATCCAAAACATAACCTTCTCGGTACAGGGTGTGCCGGACAGCTGGAACCCCGCACTGACGGCGGGCTCTAATGCCATACAGCAGATTGCCGTAAAGCCGGAGGATCTGGGCTCGGGTTTTTCGGAGAATATCAACCTCGACCTGGACATCCCTCTGAAAATTGAGAAGGGAGATTACCCCTTTAAGGTAGTGGCCAGGGCCGGGAGCGGGCTGGAATACGTGTTGCCCCTGCGTATAAAGGTAACGGAGCAGGGAATATTCGAAACTGAATTGCAGGCCGACCAGGCTAATATGGAAGGCTATACCGACTCGAATTTTAACTATAACCTTACCCTGAAAAACCGCACCGCGCAGGAGCAGAACTACGCCCTCAGAGCCGACGCCCCTCAGGGATGGAGTGTCCGGTTCAGGGTAGGCGGAGATTATGTTACCTCCGTTGCCCTTCCATCCAACGAAAGTAAGAGCATAAATGTCAGGGTGACCCCTTCACAGAAAGTCAAGGCCGACACCTATACAATCAACGTAGAAGCGGCCTCCGGCAGTACCTCGGGCCGTACCACCCTGGAAACGGTTATTAAAGGCAAACACGATCTGGTTTTGACCACTCCCTCCGGCAGGCTCAGCACACAGGTAACGGCCGGCGGTACAAACGATATCAAGCTCTTGTTAAAAAATACCGGCACCGTTCCGCTCAGGGATATTGAATTGAGTTCTTCTTCTCCCGTGGGGTGGAGTGTGAAGTTTGACGATGAGAAGATCCCCCAACTGAACGCGGGAGAATCTACGACGGTTAATGCCACGATATCGGCTGCCAGTAAAGCCATTGCGGGAGATTACCGGCTGAAGATTGAGGCAGACACCCCCGATGTCTCCTCTGAGGCTGCGTTCAGGGTTACCGTTAGCAAATCTCTGGCCTGGAGTTCGGTAGGTATTGCCATAATACTTTTTGTAGCGGGCGGAATCTCATACCTGTTTAAAAAGTACGGGAGGAGATAGCGATGTCTGCTCATATAATTGAAATCAAAGATCTGGTAAAGGATTACCGTACCACCAGGGCGGTAGACCACCTGAACCTGAACATTAAGAAGGGCGAGATTTTCGGCCTGCTGGGCCCCAATGGCGCCGGAAAGACGACCGTTATTCTCTCTTTGCTGGGGCTGTCGGAACCGACTTCCGGCTCCGTTACTGTCGGTGGCTTCGATGCCACTTCACAGCCGCTGGAAGTAAAGAAGATTACCGGCTACCTGCCGGACGAGGTCGGTTTTTCAGATAACAGCACGGGACTGGAGAACCTGGTCTATACCGCTATGCTGAATGGCATTCCCCGGGAAGAGGCGGTGGAGTCTGCCCGGGAGCTGCTGAAGCTGGTGGGCCTGGAAGAGGCCGGAGAGCAGAAAACCAAAACCTACTCAAAGGGCATGAACCAGCGGCTCGGCCTGGCCGATGTACTGATCAAGGATCCGGAAATCATGGTGCTCGATGAACCCACTCTGGGGATCGACCCCAAAGGGATTCTCGATTTTCTGGAGCTTATCCGAAACCTGAGTAAGGAAAAGGGTATCACGGTTCTGCTGAGTTCTCATCTGCTGCATCAGGTTCAGAAAATATGCGATCGCGTAGGCATTCTGGTGGATGGAAAACTGCTTGCCGCGGGCAATGTTCATGAACTGGCCGATGAGCTGTTTGGAAATAAAGACACTTCAATCACGGCAGAGGTATCGCCTGTAACCGATGATCTGCTGGAGGCTCTGCGCCGGGAGAAATCGCTTAAAGAGGTGCAGCGGAATAACGGTACTATTGTTATAAAAGGAGCTAAAGAAGCGGCTCCCCTGATCACTCAGACAATTGTACAAAAGGGCGGTAAATTATACCGGCTCTCCTACCAGGAGTATGGCCTGGATGAAATCTATCAGCAATATTTTGAAGGAGGTGGCAGAAATGGCTAAGACAAAGGTTGTGCGTCCGTTCTGGGTTATGGTGCAGAAAGAGATCGCCGATCATGTAAGAAGCTGGCGGTTTATCATACTGGTGGCGTTGATACTGCTGACCACGGCCGGATCTATATACACCATCCTGTCTGTAATACAAGACAACCCGGCTCAGCTCAGCGCCGACAGCAGGTTTCTTTACTTAAAACTGTTTACCGAATCCATTAATAACCTGCCTCCGTTTATCACCCTTATCGGCTTTTTGGGGCCGTTGGTGGGCATCGCCCTCGGATTTGACGCTATAAATTCGGAGAGGAATAAAGGGACGTTAAGCCGTCTTCTCTCCCAACCCATACCGCGGGATTACGTGATAAACAGCAAGTTCACGGGCGCCCTGGCGGTTATCTTTGCGCTTGTGTATGCCCTGGGGTTTCTGGTGCTCGGCCTGGGTATTATCACCATCGGGTTTCCTCCTGCTTTCAGTGAATTTATACGCATAGTGGTATTCCTTACCTTTACCGGCATCTATATTGCGTTCTGGCTGAATCTAGGCATCGTCTTTTCTATCATATTTCGCCAGGCATCCACTTCGGCCTTGTCTGTACTGGCTATCTGGCTGTTCTTTACGGTATTTTATACCATGCTTGTCAGCCTGGCGACCAACATACTTTTCAGCAATCCCGCCGCTTCGGGGTACTTCACGATTATGCTGTCTCGTATTTCGCCAAGCTTCTTATTCAACGAATTGACAATGATTCTGCTGACGCCCTCCATCCGGAGCCTGGGCGCTTTGAGTTTTGAACAGGTAGCCGGAACACTCCCCTCCACACTTCCGCTGGGGCAGAGTATGCTGCTTGTGTGGCCGGATATAACCGCGCTGGTGGCGGGCACGCTTGTCTGTTTTGGCATCTCTTATCTGCTCTTTATGAGGCAGGAGATCAGGGCGTGAGGGAAGGCAAAGGGACTGAGAGACTTAGGGACGAAGAGAGGGGGGGGGACAGGCATCCTCCAATAATTCCAGTCATCCCGAGCTCAACTAATGGCGCGAGCAGCCTGTCCCGACCGAGGTCGGGATCCGCTCGTGCCCTCCCGGGGAGCTAGTGTTGGGAAGTTGAGGAGAGCTGACCTCTTGAAGCCTTGCCCGGATACCCCTCTGCTTCCTCCATTTCAGGATGGTTGTCCGCACCGTCAGCCTGTGCCGG
>CALJMB010000273.1 GCA_937982515.1 uncultured Balneolaceae bacterium | reverse complement strand
GGCTCATTATTCTCAGGCTAATTGGCTACACACCGCAACCTAATATGAGTTATAATGACGGGAGGCTCAAAAAAATTAATCGCTATTAACAGAAAAATGCTTTAAATGTGCATCATCAATGCTTAATTGGCGATTACCTCTCTTTGTAACCACCCCCAACTCGACTAGCTTCTCAAAGTGTTCAGACGCCTCAAGAAATGACCTGAGTTCATCATTCTCTTTTTTATAAGGCCTGAAATCTTTTATCACTTTTCTTACTTCCTTTTCGATATATGTCATAGCTAAATGAATTTTCTTGTATGTATGAATATATGGTTTTGCGACATTTTTACATAATCCGAAAGTAAATCATAATAAGAACGTATATCTCGCCTTAATTCTTTTTTCTCACTATAATCTTCGATTTCTAACCGCAATTCATTCTTCAGGGTTTCAATATTTATCGGCCGGCTATGCGACTTCCATAAATTATTATCGCTAGGGCGTGTTGACATTCAACGTGCGGCGTGTCTTTGGGCTGATTAGGCGCATCTCTGCGTTATCCCGACAATGGTTTTGCCCCGGAAACAGTTATGGGTCTTATGTTCCATTGTCGGGACGCCTTGATCTGCACCGAATCACCCGCAAATCCACATTCACAGGCTGAATGTCAACACGCCCTAGTATATACTCGTAAAGTGGTTGGCTGATCCAAAAACCCGCGACAGTTCTCAGGTCATCCAGAAGCGGTTTTACAGTTTTTATGTAGCCCTTTTGCTTTGCCTCTATCAATACACCCAGCAGGCCACTGTAACGGAGATCAAAATCCCGGGCAACGACCCTCCCTCTTCGCTCATCCATTAAAAGAAGATCAGCACTTAATTCAATGGCCAAGACTATCGCTTCTGATTCACCCTTATCTAATTCCCTGCTTAAAGCTTTAACTAACTTCTGATCTGAAACCGTTTTTACTTCGATCCATTTCAACGTTTCTGCCTCCTTTGAACCTGCCTGACCAGAACCTTTGCCGGTGATCTCCTGATGAACTCCCCGGGGAATGCTTATGCTGCCATAAAGTTTATTCAATAAATGTAATCGGCCAACTGCTGCCAGATTAATGAAAGGCGAGGTGTCTGCAACGACGATCACAGTCGTCCCAGCTCTTTTAGTGTCTCGAGGTCTTCTTTAAATTCCTCAATATCATAATGTACGGGAACCTGTCGGCTGGCTAACAGATGCTGAAACTGCAGTCGGCTGGTTTCTGCCAGCTTAGAGGCCTGCCCCAAGGTTAGTTTATCCTGCTGGAAAAGCATAACCGCCACTTCCTGCTTTAATTCCTTTTCAGACATGCGGGTGGCCTGAAGTATATCTTCCGGAATAGTTATAGCTTTCATACTCATTTCTCAGGAACCGATAGTTTTAAATGATCTTATTAACGTATCTATTGTACATATATTAGGGCATATAATCAAAACATTCCGGTATGCCCGCCCATTGTCTGTGGTTTGTTATTCAGAACCTGTCCCGTGGATGGATGATTATCCCGTCCGGCCCACCTTCCCCGCTTTTCCGGTCTCCTGGGAAGGCTGAAAGCAGTAGAGCTGAAAGGAGGATAGAGATCCTGCCTGTCCTTTGAATGTGCCAGATTCAAATTTATCATCCTGTCAAAGTCCATGAGTTAGCTAAAAGCGCCAAGCTGAAAGCTCAAAGGGTTTTAACTTTCAGCTTTTAACTTTTAGCTTTTGCTATTCTGGTTAAAAGAGAACAAATTTTATTATCTTCTTAAGAAAGATAACATCTTAATTTCTACAACAGATGAAAACAGTAACCTTCAATATACCAGATTTCATAGACCTGGATGAGAAAGATATAGAAATGCTTGTCGCGACAAAGCTTTATGAACAAGGCCGGCTCTCACTGGGGCAGGCCGCCGAACTTGTCGGATTATCCAAGCGTACGTTTGCAGAACTTCTTGGAAGGTACGGTGTTTCCATATTTAATTATCCCGCATCAGATCTTTCAAAAGATGTGAAAAATGCCTAAAACAGTTATTTCGGATACAAGCTGTCTTATCATTCTTTCAAAGATAGGCGAATTTGATCTGCTTCAGAAAGCATATACAAAAGTTGAAATAACAACCGAAGTGGCCAATGAATTTGGAGAAAAACTTCCTGGGTGGATTAAAATAACATCTCCATCCGATATTCATAGACAACAAATTCTTGAGTTACAGGTTGACAGGGGAGAGTCCAGTGCGATAGCACTGGCTCTTGAGAAACCCGGCAGTACGATCATTCTTGATGATTATAAAGCCAGAAGAGTGGCTGAGCAACTTGGGTTAAAAGTTACAGGAACAGTTGGCATAATCGTTAAAGCAAAACTTCGGGGAATTATACCGTCTATAAAACCTTATTTAAAAAAGATTCGTACTACCGATTTTCGCCTGTCAAATGAGTTGGAGGAACTTGCCCTTAAAGAAGCAGGCGAAGAATCGGATGTTTAACACGTACAACGCCACGCAAAGCGACCGGATAACGGAAGATCGTCGGCCGCAACCTTACGCATTACACGTACCCATACCATGAATCGGCCAACTGCCTTTCCGGTCTCCGGTTGTAAGCTGAAAGCTCATTACGCATTACG
>CALJMB010000272.1 GCA_937982515.1 uncultured Balneolaceae bacterium | reverse complement strand
ACACGCCCTAATTAGTGTGTTAGGAGCCTGAGGTACAACGTGTAAGAAAGTGAGCTGTAATCGCAGGCTAAAGGCAACATATTCTCCCCTTAGAGAAGCAGGGCTGTTACGTTCTGCCTGCTGCTGAGTCAAAACCTGTCAGGTTTTTGCTGTATATGGCAAAAGAGCCTGTTTTACGACAAACCTGACAGGTTTCGCTCGGACCAAAGCCAGAACGTAACCGCCCTGCCCTGCCGGAAGGGAGAGAACCGGTGCCTGTCCCATTGCTCAGCAACATGTTCTATCACGCCGGATTGACTCGCTTTACAATGCTTCGGGGGTAAATACCATGGTAAAAGAAGTGCCTGTACCGCTGCTGTCAAAAGAGTATTCTGCATTCAGTTGCCGGCAAAGCGTTTGGATGAGACTCATCCCCAGAGTGCTGAAATCCATAGCGTCAAAGCCTTCGGGCAGGCCGCACCCATTATCTGTCACCCTGATTAGAAGACGATCATCTTTCAACACCTGCACCTCTATTCGGATGGTACATTTGTGTTGATCAAGAAAAGCGTGCTTGCATGAATTGGTGATAACTTCATTCAGAATCAGCCCGCAGGGCATCGCCTGTATGTCAGACAGGCTGACCGGTGCAATATCTGTCTCAATAGTTATCTCCTTCGTTTCAGCAAGCAGCGAGTCGGTTACCCGTACCGCTATCTCTCTGAAGTAGGAATTCAATTCTATTCGGTCAAAGCTATTTGTCCGGTAGAGCATTTCATGCAGAGTGGCAATGGCTTTTATGCGGTTCAGGCTTTGGGTAAGCATATCAACGGCCTCTGCCGAAGTTGCCTGGTGAGATTGCAGTTCCAGCAGCCCCGAAACAACGGCCAGGTTGTTATTTATGCGGTGGTGTATTTCTATAATCCTGGCCTCCCGGTCTGCTATAAGCTGCTCCAGTTGCTGCTGTTGTTGCCATTGCCGGGTAATATCGCGCTGTACAGAAACAAAATGAGTGACTGTTCCGGTTTGATCCGTCACGGGATCAATACTCCAGTGCAGGCGGAACCTGGTGCCATCCTTCCTGTAGTTAAACGTTTCTCCTTCAAATCGTTTGCCATGCGCAAGGTTATCTTTCAGCCGGCCAATAACCCCGGCATCGGTATCCGGGCCCTGCAGCAGAGACGGATTCTTGCCCAGTACTTCTGCGCGGGAATAGCCTGTTACATTTTCAAAACCCTTGTTGACGTACAGAATCTTTTCTTCACCTATGTTTTCCCGGGCATCGGTGATGATCACCATTTCTTCGGTAGCTTCAATAGCTTTAAACAGAAGATTCAGTTGTACCTTTCGCCTGGCCTCGCGGGTGATGTCACGGATGATAGCTATGCCGCCCGCAATTTCCCGGTCTTTAACGTGTGGATATAAGAGTACCCGGTAATAGCGGTTCTGATAGGTGTAGGTAAGCTCCCTTTCATTCCCTTTCAGCACCTGTTCATACAGGGAAGTCCATCCTTCCTGCAATTCACTTTTAAAGACCTTTCTAAGGTTTCGCCCCACTACATCAGGACTAACCATGCCGATTTTGGCGGGTGATTGTCCCTCCGTTTGAATAATATTCAGCCCCAGATCAAAAAACACGATGGTTTCGGTGGAGAGAATATCCGAAACAGTTTCGGCTGCTGTGCCGAATGCAGGTATAACCGGTTCCCGGGAGGGCGTGCGGCCCATTCTATAAAGCCTGTTGATAAGAGATTCAGCTTCCTGCTCTGAAAGGCGGCCGACATTGCGCAGGTATGATATGGTTGTTTGTCTTTCCTGGGGATAATTGTGTTCGCTCGTCTTGCCGACCATGTTAATGTGCTGATTCATCCGGCCAAAACTAATCGGGCCGGCTATAAGAATTTTCCGTGGAACCTTCTCGAGCCTCCTAATCAGTTTTGCCTGTTAACTCTCTTGTTTAAATATAAAGGACGTGCATCTCTGAGCCGGACCGGGTAATAGCGCGAGCATCCTGTCCCGCCGGCCGTCGGGATCCGCTCGTGCCGGCCTCAGAATCTGCCAGCCACCACCGGCCTGTATATCTTACAGACTACAAGGCCTGTGATAAACAGAAACATATGTTTTGCCTTTGTTTTTAAGCAACACCCAAACAAATATAAAGGTTCGGTTTATACACTGTTCTTTAATTTTAACACATAAAATGGGGCTATACCCGCAAGGAGGGGGACTTGCTAAGAGCTTTACTAAACTTTGAACATTTAGTAAAGCTGATGAGGAGTCCGGGCAGGCGTCTCTCC
>CALJMB010000271.1 GCA_937982515.1 uncultured Balneolaceae bacterium | reverse complement strand
GCGAGCTTATCCGTGCATTGCGGAATCACTAGAGTAGGGGGACTAGGGCGTGTGGCCATTCAACGTGCGGCGTGTCTTTGGGCGGATTAGGCCCCGACAGGCTTGTCGGGGTTACTTTCTTTGGCCAATGAACCACATTGGCCTGCAGAAAGCGCCTTGATCTGCACCAAATCACCCGCACATCCACATGCTCAGGCTGAAGGTCAACACGCCCTAATATACAATGCATGTGTGTTATAAATGGATCCGATCCAAATAATTAAGGCCTGTCATGGCCCGGAGAAAGGGTAGGGGATGAAACGAAATACTAAGCGTTGATTATATTTAATAGTGTACATATATTATACACACTCAATACACACTATTATTAAACTTTCAATTTTATCTTGAAATACGTCTCGCTGTGGGACAGGATAGGTATCGGTATCTCAGGGCTTTGCGCTGTCCACTGCCTGTTTTTTCCTGTTACTTTAGCCTTGTTGCCTCTCTGGCCGTTTGCCGAGGTTGTACATCGCTGGTCTCATCCCGTTTTATTCATTCTCATCGTACCCACCGTTCTATTTGCTGTCCGTAAGCACTCCAAAACTTTTCTTATTCCGATGTTGCTATATTCCGGTTTGTCTGTTGTAGGGCTGGCTTGGTTACTACACGACTGGATTGGAGCGTGGGGTGAAGCGTTTATGACTCTGATTGGCAGTATACTGCTTATTTCTGGTCACTGGAGAAATTATCGACACCATCAAAAACAGAAGCACAAACACTATGAAACGGCTTAACTTTACACTGGATAACAACACCGTTATTTTGTTAGAAGACCTGGCAAATAAGTTTTATGACGGAAACAAATCTCAAACTGTGCGCGCGGCTCTGGAAAGTCTTGCTACACATACAGGCCACGAGGGATGGGTTGTTTCAGGTTATACACCGAAAGAGGTAGAAGGAGAGGTTAACTGCTATAGTTGCGGTGAGGCTCATGGTGATGGTGAAATTCTCTACCGACCAGTATTTGAACGTGGAAAGAGTCCTGCGGCGCTGGCTAAAATACCCAACGAAAACTGGCTGGATTGTCCGGATTGTGCAGAAAAAGCGTTTCAGGCCTAATCTTCTGTCCAGCCGAAGGTTTTTTTTAATGACTGAATGCTGATCGAGTGCTGTTCAGCGCCACGGGTACTTAGCAGATATCCTATAGGTTTGAGGCTGGGAGTGTTTTCACATCCGATTTTAAACATGGCCAGATAAGGTATAATCATGAACATGCCGGGAAGGCCCCATATCATACCCCCTGCGATCAGCGAAAAAATTATGACAAGAGGGTTAATGCTGACATAAGCACCGGTTATATTGGGCGTAAGAATGTTATTTTCGAGAAACTGAACTATAAAGAATTGTACAACCACCAATAAAGCCAATGAAGGCGATTGGGTTAGAAATACAAAAATAAATACGATTCCATAACCGATAACGGTGCCCATATAAGGAATCAGATTAAAAAATGCGGCCACAACTCCGAGGAAGAAAGCGTACTGTATTCCAATAATGTAGAAACCCAACGAGTTAAGGCCGATAAGTATAAAGAATACAACGAAGAGCCCTTTAAGATAGCGGGGCATCACTTCTGCTACCTGATTGGCGATGTTCTCTACCGTATCTTCCTGCTCCGGACGGACCAGCATGGAGATGAATGTCCTGAATTTATTGCGGTAGAAGAGCAGTAAAAAAGTATAGACAGGTATCAGGCCTATTGCAAGAATCGTATTGGTTGTGGCTGAAAACAATCTGTTAAGATAATTACCGGCGGAACCAAAGGTATCCAGCAAATTATTTTGTTGGTAAATGGTAATTCCTGTGGTGTTTTTAACTGCTTGCCGGAGAGCATATATGTTTTCTTTAAATTGGGCCCTGATCTCAGGTATATTTTCGGTAAATGAGGTAACCAGGCTGGCAATGAGAAAAATGCAGCCCGACAAAAAGGCGATCGATCCTACAATGAGTATCAGGTTAGCTGCAATTCTCGATACGCCACGGTCTTCCAGCCATTTTGCGCCCGGATAAAGCAGATATGCAAATAGCAAAGCAAAGAAGAGAGGTGCAAGCAAGGCTTTGGCCATGACTAATGCGGCCACGATAGCAAAAGTCAGAAGTAACCTGACGAGATACTGAAATGCAGGGGGGTAGTCGTTCATAAATTAGGCTCGTTTTCCCGGCTCTCTTGTTTCCGGGATAAATCTATCCGCCAGTTCTGTAAATGATTAAGGATTTCAGGCCGGAATGTACTCCTGTAGCTATCCCGGCTTGTCTTGTGTACCGGTAAAACGGCAACCTGTATTTAGTTCAATTGTCTGCTGATTCTCCAGATGAAGGTATAAAGTTCTTTTCATGATTTTCTAATTTAGCTCCGGAACGGGTAGGGGTATGTACAATCCGTTTAGAGTGATCGAGTCTTTATACTCCTTGCCTTCAAAGTTATTTTGAGCATTAATTGTTCCCTCTCTCGGGCAGGGTTGTTAAGTTCTATTAAATAAAAGAGGAAGCAAAAGCAGAAGGCGTCATTTCGACCGAAACACGGCGGGGTTGCCGCAGTAAGGCGGGTGGAAGCCGGAATGTGACAGCTCTGCTGCCGGAGAGTCAGGGCCGTGGCTGCCCTGCTAACACCCCTTCGATAAGTGCGGTTTTATGGTTCATAATTGCAATGCACAGAATAAGATATCTGGATAAAGCTGGTTGACAATCCACTGATTGATCATTTCCAGGGCAAATGATCAAGGTCTACATTCCCTCCGCTGATAATTACCCCAACATTTTTTCCGGCTGCTTCTACTTTGTCATAAAATAAGGCGGCTATCGGAACGGCAGAGGATGGTTCGATGATAATATTCATGCGCTCCCATATAAAGCACATGGCCTCGACGATTTGATCTTCTGAAACGGTGACGATTTTATGAATATACCTTTGGATGCATGCAAAGGTTAGTTCACCTGGTGATGTGCGGAGGCCATCGGCGAGGGTAAGGGAATTTTTTGCGGGCATCAGCTTTCCGGATGTTAAAGACAGATATGCATCATTGGCCAGCTCCGGTTCACAACCTATCACCTTAATGTCAGGATTGATACCTGCTGCCGCAATAGCCGTGCCGCTCGCCAGTCCTCCGCCACCTACCGGAATGAGAATGCTATCCAGTTCCGGCTGATCTTGCAGCAGCTCCAGCGCGGCTGTTCCCTGGCCGGCAATAATCTGAGCGTTGTTATAGGGATGAATGAACGTGGCTCCGGTCTGTTCTACTACTTTTTCTAATGTCTTTTCCCTCGCTTCCAGAGTAGGCTCACAGAAGGTAATTTCAGCACCATACCCACTTACAGCTCTTACCTTAACGCCGGCGGCATTTTCCGGCATCACAATGAAAGCGGGAATGCTTCTCATTTTTGCCGCCAGAGCAATAGCCTGTGCGTGGTTGCCTGAAGAGTGCGTGGCCACGCCCTGCTGGGCTCTTTCATCCGGTAGTGAAAAGACCGTGTTACACGCTCCCCGGAATTTAAATGCCCCGGCTTTTTGGAAGTTTTCACATTTGAAGAAGACTTCTGCGCCCGATCGTTTGTTGACCTGGCTGCTGGTCAGTACAGGCGTGCGGTGAACGACGCCGGAGATATGTTCATATGCAGCCTGAATATCAGAAAGTGATGGCATGTCGGGGCTTGTTGCTCGGTTCATGTTCATGTGTTCCTGAAACTTAATTTATAATCATATTAAACGTGAGTTCAAGATAATAATAACCTGTAAAGGCATCTATACCTCTCCCTTTTAGGGAAGGGGCCGGGAGGGCGGGCCTTTTCCCGGCGCAGGATAGAGCCTTATTCCAGGGTGGTTGCCCGTTGGCCAACCCATCCCTCCCCGACAGGTTTGTCGGGACCGGCTTTGTTCTCTCTTCCCTCCGTCGTTCCGAAAAACCATCGGAACTCCGCAGGGAAGGGAGAAACGCCTGCCCGGAGTATGTGCCCAGATCTGCGCAGTGAGTCACTCCCCTCCTTGCCACACGGGTTTTGTGTGGGAGGGAGGGGAGCCGGAGGGGTGGGTCTGCACCGGGTCCCGATCCCGGAACACCTCTCGCATCTACACGGGAACGGCCGTGCGAATGGGCTTCCCTCCAGGGGAGAGATGCCGTGGGCGCTTCATTCATTCCATAGCCCTGGCCTGCGTTATTTATGAAGGGTGCCGGTAATGTACTTTATATGTCACCGAAGAAGATTAAAAATAAATCTGCTGTGCTGTGTGACGGTTTAATACTTCATCTAATCAGCGTTCGCGCTGCTTATAGCCCGATACTGTCTTTTAACCCCGTAGACAGCGCCTTCCACCAGTAATTAAAAACAGATTTCTGATCGTCACGTTCAAATTTAATTTCTCCTTCCCGGAGAGGCGGTTTCTTGTTGCTTTTCTTAATGAAAAAGGTATTCGTAATAAACGATTTGATTCGTTTCCCGACCCCTTGTTCAGGTTCTGCGTTTCGAAGCAGTTCAACGTTCAGATCTTCATACCTGAGTACTACAGAGCCCTGTGCTTTTTCCTTATTCAGTTTCATGTTAAAGTTCATGGAGTGTATAGTACCCTCCATACGGGCGAAGGCCAGGTTTTCGAGTGCCGGATTAAAATCAGAAAACCTCATCTTTCCAAGGTTCCCTTCAATAAGGTGAATGCCCTCCGGATCATTCGGATAAAACGTGAACAAGGTATTCAACAAGCCTTTCCCCATAACATTTGTCCGGGCATTCAAAGTAACTATATGATTTGATTCCAAATCTTTCTGATAGTTTGAAAACCCGGTAATGGAAGCGCGGGTGTTTTTAAAGGTTACCGAACCCGGATGAGCCGCTCCCTCTCTGTACTCGGTGTATTTTATGTCTGTGTGTTCAATGCTTATAGTATCGATCTTAACGGGGCAGGGGAGCCTGCTGAATGCGAGACGGGGTAGTTTGGGAGAGCGCCCGGGTAAGGAGGGTTTAGCCATGTTCTGAACTACCTCAAGGTCGGTGTTGTCTATGACCAGTGTTTCAGCATACAACCGGCCTGAATCAGCCAGGCGGGGAACATCCATTTCGTTTAAAGAAATAGTGTGTATCAAAAGTTCTATGCGATCTGTCTGCACGCCTTTTTTTGCAGAAAAATCATATCTGGGAAGACGTGGGATAAGCTGTAGTGAATCAACCCGAAGCTGCCGGTTGGATGAGGTGAGCCTGAGGTTGTTTAACCTGACGGTATAAAAGTCTCCGGGCAGATTCATCTCATATCCCGAGATATCCAGCTCTGCATTATCCGTAAGAAACAATCGGCCGGAGCGGGCGGAAGCAGAGTCTACGCGGATGTTCCGGAGACCAAAATTCAGCTCTTCAGCAGAGGCAAAGGCTTTATCTTCGCCTTCTTTGGTGAGGCTGAATGTTCCGTTTCGGATTTCAAAAGCATTGAGCTTAAATACTGAAAACGATCCGTCAAGAATGGCATAAAGAGAGGAGTCCACCGAGGAGAAAGACGGGTTGCTCTTCTTCATCATGCTGTGTATGTGGTCAATATGTACAACAGGCCTGTCTATTACAACAGAACCGATGGCCAGGGTATTTCCGAACAGATACGCCCAGAGGCTGATTTTGTTTATTTTCAGAGTCTGGACATGAGCTTTGCCATGTACAGGCGTACGCCCCGGATCATCGTCAGAAGGAGAATCTGGTTGTATGTGAATATTCTGCAACTTAGCGCTTCTGCTCCACAGGCTAAGATCCAGGTCATCATATTTCAGCTGATAAACGCCGCCGGTCGATGTGTGGAACTCCTTTTTCAGGTAATCCCCGATAGCATCATCCAAAAATACACTTAACAGAAGCTGAGCGATGAGGAAGAGTATCAGCAACACTCCCGGAACGGCCAGCATCCATCGTACGGAAGGAGGTAAGCCCCGGGTGTTTTCTGTGAGGGCAGGCATGTATAAGATTTAACGTGTTGAGCAATTTGGTGAACCTGATTGATTATGGAGCCGCAGATCCAGGGCGTGTTGACATTCACAGGCTGAATGTCAACACGCCCTAAGGAATGGCAAATGGAGTAGCAACTCCTGCAAAATTCATCAGGGCTTATTCAATAACTTTTTCCGCCTGCCGGCGGCTCCAATACTATTACTTCCTGAACATCAGGAGCTTAGCGGGTGTTCCACAAACATGTATTCTTTAACAGGTTTGCCTTCGATCAGGTGCTCCCGGATAATACGCTCCAGTACTTCAGGGGTACAGGAGTGGTACCAGATGCCTTCGGGATAGACAACGGCTACCGGCCCCCTCATGCAAACCCTCAGGCAGTTGGCTTTGGTTCGGTAAATGCCGCCTGATCCGTCAAGGCCGAGCTCTTTGAGTCGCTTTTTTAAATAGTCCCACGCCTCCAGCCCTATCTCTTTTTTACAACATTTGGGCTCTGTTTGATCGGCACAAATAAAGATATGGCGTTTAATTTTATCAATGTGGAGTTCATTGGCTTTCTTAACTAGACGTTTGTTCATATAGAGTAGTAATAAGGCTTTATAGCTGTCTTTAGCAATTCGGTTCGTAGTTAACGTGAGTTCGGGCTAAGCATGTTACATAAAGGCTGAGGAAACCACCTTCTCTTAAGAGGAGGTGGTTCTGGCGCTTCATTTCTTAGCCCGAACCCAGATTAGTTAACAACAAATTCAGAATAAAGAGAGGTTAATTCTCTCTGGCGGGACAGAATCAGAATAAGCATTTGTTTGTTAAATGCTCATCAGCTCCTGAACGGATATAAAATGCAACAATAGGCTAATCATATCTGGCCCGGCAGAAGTAAAGTGTGTACATATCCCCGGGATATCAGGAATTAATTACGTATGGCGATCAGGGACTCCATTCCTAATTTTTTAAATAGTATCGTGCACCAATAGCTCCCCCAAAGCTGAACCGGAAGGAAGGGCTCAGGTCTAGGGTCGGAACCAATTCGAAAAACAGCTCGCCCGGGGCCCGTTCAAACATATAGGAGATACCTGCGGGACCGCGGAGGCCCGTATATACATCATCCACAACATCCAGCCATTGTAACCGCAACCCGGCACCGTAATAGAAGCTCAGTGTGCCTTCTTCCACATCAAAGCCGTCATCGCTCAGATCGTTGTGAATAAGTACATCCGAATGGAGATACAGGCTGGAGCTGTTGTTACCGAGAGTAAAAGAGAGCGCCCCGTCTATTGCTATGTCGTCACCTATCCAGCTTTTGATACTGAGCCCATTAGGCGTACCGGTCATTGCCCCAATACCCACACGATTCTGTTGTGCCTGAGCAGCTTGAAAGAGTACTGCTATAAAAAGTAATAACGTAGCTGCTAACCGTATTTTTTTCATGAACATAAAAGATTAATTAAGATTGTACTTTGATTGCTTAAATTTCAGATCGGAAGCTGGAAGATAATTTAACCCGGAAGCAATTGTCCAGTGGTTGTCGCCCGGTAAGCCGGTAAATATATGGATTATCATTCACAGATCATTGACGACATCTGTCAATGATACTTTGATAGATGTTTATACCTCTTTATTTTGTACGAGCTAAAAATCCAATATAACTGTATTGATGAGATTTATTTCCATTCGGAGTGTAATTAACGGCCTCATTCTGCTATTGGCAGCAGCTTGTGCAACGCCTACAAGCCCAACAGGCGGCCCGCCGGACAGAGAAGGACCGCAAATCATCTCTACAGAGCCGGAAACCGGTACTACAAATTTTGACGGCCGGAGTATTACCTTCCGCTTCTCAGAATTCGTAAACAGAGGGTCTATAACTAATGCCATAGTGGTAGAGCCTGATGTAGGCATACCCTACTCCCTGGGCTGGGGGCGTAAATCTTTATCCGTGAAATTTGAAGATGAGCTGCCCGAATTAACCACCCTCATTGTTACCATTGGCACTAACCTGTCAGACATGAATGGAAACAAGATGGTTTCTCCCTACAAAGTGGCCGTATCCACCGGCCCGGAAATAGATAAAGGCCAGATATCGGGGAGGATTCTGGATGCCCAGACAGGAAAAGGCGCTGAGGGCCACCGCGTGCTGCTCTATCGAAAGCCCGTAGATCTCACAGCTACGGCGGCCTACAGTGCAGAAACAGATACCGGCGGAACATTTCAGTTCTCTTATCTGAGTCCGGGCGATTACAAGGCTATCTGGGTAGATGACCTGAACCGGAACAGAATATGGGACCGGGAACGGGAGAGAGCTCAGCCCTTTCAGCGGGAATTTATCTCGCTTCAGAAAGCTGCTGAAGATACTCTGGAAACCCTGTATATCGCCCAGTCGGATACTACGAAACCGGTGTTTCAGGGGGTGGGGCTTTTCAGCAGCCGTCGCCTGAGAATGAGATTCAGTGAGAACATCGAACTGACCGACAGTACTCATATCGTCATAAACGATTCTCTGGGTAATATCTACTCGGATGTTTATCCTCTTTATATCGATCCGGCCGACCCCTATATATTGTATGCACACAGTGAAGAACCACTGGCGCCAGAGGATTCCTTCGAGGTAGTCCTGAACAATATAGCCGATGCGTTCGGTAACGTTCAGCCCGTATCCGCACAGCCAACTACGGGTTCGGCCCAGAGCGATACTACGGCTCAGCGTACCATCAGAAGATTAAATCAGGCAGGCCTGTTTCCTGATGAGCCTATGGAAATCATCTATGCCGGGCCCATTACCGGACAGGTGATACAAGACTCACTTAAGATAGTGGCCGGAACCGAACTTGTTGAGGATACGCAAAGTTATATACGGGTAGAACAAAACAGGCTTATCATCGCCCCTCCGGATGGATGGAAAGCCGGCCTGGATTATGAAGTGAGAGTATGGGATCCCTCACAAAACACATATAAAAATGTAACGCCAACTATATGGCATCCATCGGACCTCGGAGATCTGAATGTACAGCTTGAAGATACTACTCTGACCAATACCTATCGGCTTATTTTAAAGACGGAAGAACGGGGAGTAATGGCAGATACCACTTTTTCCAGGCACATAGAGATTACAGATTTGCCACCTCTTTCATATCAGGCTATAGTTTATGAAGATCTGAACGATAACAATCGCTGGGATCAGGGGCAGGTGGAACCGTTCCAGGCTCCCGAACCTTATTTTATCCAAAATAACATACCTGTCAGAAGTAATTTTACCGCCGATTTGTACATATCAATCAGCAGAAGACAGCCTGAATAAGAGAGCTTATTTTTGAACGTATGAAAACTGTTCTCAAAAAGATAACTCCGTTTATCAGTATCCTTTTTTTGGGATTTGCCATCTGGGTTTTAGAATATGAACTCCGTCAGTATGATCTGGAAGAAGTGACGCAGCAACTGTCGAAGATACCTCTGACCCATATTACTGCTTCTCTTTTACTCTCTTTTTTAAGCTATCTCATACTCACGGCATATGATGGACTGGGAGTGACGTATGTAGGCGAAAAGCTTTCAGCCGGGCGTATTATCCGGGCCGGATTTATTAGTTACGCCTTTAGCCATAATATGGGTCTGGCTCTGCTTACCGGAGGTTCGATCAGGTACAGGCTTTATTCATCCTGGGGGCTTTCAGGTTTCCAGGTTACTAAAATAGTGGCTTTTAGTGCCTGGACCTTGTGGATCGGATTTTGTACCGTGGCAGGCATCGCCCTTGTGTTTGCAACTCCGGATTTACCGGATGGGTTACCCGTTTCCTTCGCCTCCCTTAAAATCCTGGGTTCTTTCTTGCTGGCGAAGGTTGCTGTATATCTTTGGGGCAGTTCCAGAATCAATAAACAGCTTGCTTTTAGAAGATGGACGTTCTCCTTTCCCGACTTATCTCTGGCTCTTCAGCAGATTGCTCTGGCTTCGATCGATTGGCTTATGGCAGCTTCGGTACTTTATATACTGTTGCCGGCATCGGGGGTAAGCTTTTTCAGCTTTACCGGCGTTTTTCTGCTGGCACAGATTATCGGGTTGACCAGCCAGGTACCGGGCGGACTGGGTGTCTTTGAATCTGTAATGCTGGTCTACCTGTCTAACTTTATGCCTGGCACTACTGTACTGGGAACCCTGCTGGTGTACAGAATCATTTACTACATTCTGCCGTTAATGGCAGCCATGGTAATGCTGGGCTACCAGGAGTACCTTACCAACCAAAAAGTGGTAAGAGAGCTTGGCCAGAAAGCGACGGACTAGGGCGTGTTGACATTCAACGTGCGGCGTGTCTTTGGGCGGATTAGGC